>NZ_QKSK01000007.1:0-219691 GCF_003234145.1 Curtobacterium sp. MCPF17_011 | reverse complement strand
CCCCCCCCCCCACGATCGGGCAGAACGCCGGGGCAGCCCATGCCGCACAACCGTGGTTCCGCCCGCTCGCGAGCTGCGTCCCGTCCTGCACATCCGGCCGACGGCCGGTCCTGTCCACACTGGAGCCTCGGTCTGGCCCCGGCGCTCCGGTGCGGCTCGCACCATGGACCCATGTCTCCGAGGACCCCGCTCCCCCCGGCCCTGCGTCAGACGCCGTTCCGAGTGCGTCGCGCGCTCCACATGGGCGTTCCACGCGGGCGGCTCGATGCCCGCGACCTGCGACGTCCGTTCCACGGCGTGCGATGTGCCGAGCAACCGCACACGCCGGACGCCTTCGCGCGGGCACTCGCTCCTCGGCTGCGCCATGACCAGGTCTTCAGCCACACGACCGCCGCGATGCTCCTCGGCGTGCCGTTGCCCCGCCGGATCGAACGTGATCCGCGGTTGCACGTCACCACGATCGGGACGGACCAGGCGCTGCGCGTCCGTGGGTCGGTGGGGCACCGGGCCAAGGCGGGTTCGGTCCGAGTCGTCCAGACCAGGGGTGTCGCGCTGACGCATCCGGCCGACACCTTCACCGCGCTCGCCTCGTTCCTGTCGCTGGACGAACTCATCGTGGCTGGGGACGCCTTGGTGGGATGGCTCGGTTGGTCGACGCTCCCCGAACTGGCCGCGGCCGTGCGTCGGCGGCGAGGCTGTCGCGGCGTCGTGAAGCTCCGGGCAGCCCTCGCCGAGATCCGGGCTGGATCACGGTCGCCTGGGGAGACGCGGATGCGGCTCCTCCTGACCCGCGCAGGTCTCCCGGAACCCGTCCTCAACCACGACGTGGTGGTGGACGGACGGTGGGTCGCCTGCGTCGACCTCGCATACCCCGATGCTCGTGTCGCGATCGAGTACGAGAGCGACCTCCATCGGACCGACCCGGCGACGTTCCGGAAGGACCTGACCAGGGGTGAACTGCTGAAGGACGACGATTGGTGGTTGGTGCGGGCGACCGCGGATGACGTCGGTCCGTCCGCCGACCGTTTCGTCGCGCGGATGCGTCGTCTCCTCATCGCCGGCCGAACGGGCCGGCACCGCCCGAAGAACAACACCTCGGTGAACAATGGTTGACGCTTCAACCAAAGCGGTGCAGAATGGGCTACCATCAGGTTCGATGCAGGTGCATGAAATCTCGCGCCCGCCCATGACTCATCGCTCGAAGAAGGACACACCATGGCTCTCAACGCCTCCGCCATCCCCGGTTACGTCACCGGCACTTGGAAGCTCGACCCGACCCACTCCGAGGTCAGCTTCTCCGTCCGTCACCTCGCGATCAGCAAGGTCAAGGGCAAGTTCGAGAAGTTCGACGCGACCCTCGTGACCGCCGAGAACCCCCTCGACACGACCCTCGAGGCCTCGATCGACGTCTCGAGCATCAACACCAACCAGGCGCAGCGTGACCAGCACCTCGCGACCGGTGACTTCTTCCTGACCGAGGAGCACCCGCACATGACGTTCCGCTCAACGGGTATCCGCGAGGACGGCGACGACATGCTCATCGACGGCGAACTCTCGCTCCGTGGCGTCACCAAGCCCGTCACGCTGAAGACCGAGTTCGGCGGCGTCATCACCGACGGCTACGGTCAGGTCAAGCTCGGTGCCGAGGCGACGACGAAGATCGACCGCACCGAGTTCGGCGTGAACTGGAACGCAGCCCTCGAGGCCGGCGGCTTCACGCTCGGCAACGACGTCACGATCAACCTCGACGTCCAGTTCGTCCTCCAGGCGGCCTGACCTCTCCGCCCTCTCGAAGCCCCGGCGCCCTCGGCGTCGGGGCTTCGTGCTGTCCGGGACCGGCTCGAGCGTTCGCTTTCGTGGTCGTGCCCGTGGGTGGATGGGTGCGTCTTCCCTGCCGACCGGGCGGAACACCAGGGCGTTCTCCCGGATCCAGCGGGGATTCCGCCCGCTCAGCGCTCAGCGCTCAGCGCGCACGCGGAACCGAGCGCTCAGCCGCCCGCTCAGCCGCCGGCTCGCCGCCGACGCGCCCCTCGCCCGCCACACCCGTCGCCCGCGCGCCCATCACGAGCAGGGAGCTCCGCGCCATCCGCCCCAGCGCCTCCCGACCGACCGGAGCGGTACCGTGAGGAACGCTCTGGCCCACCCGGGGGAATCCGCCCCTCGGTCCCAGGGTTGCACGCAACACCGCTGCACACGAAGCACGTCCGACGCGGTCGTCGGAATGTCGCTCGCCGACGAACAGGAGCACCCCGATGTCCACCGACTGGATCACGCTGCAGACACTCGCCGTGGCGGAGTTCGGCCGCCGCGTCGCCGCCGTCACCGACTGGGACGCTCCCACCCCCGACTCCGAGTGGACGACGCGCGATCTCGTCGCACACGTTGTGGATGAACAGCGCTGGATCCCCAAGCTCCTCACCGGTTGTGACTACGCCCAGGCCGAAGCGGACCTGGAGCCGATCGGTGATGACCTCCTCGCTGAGTGGGAACGGCACTCGAGCGCGGCGATCGAAGCCTGGCAGCGCGCACCGAAGGACACGCCCGTGCACCTGTCGACCGACGTGGTGCGGGCCGGCGAGTACCTCGCGGAGCAGACCAGCGACATCACGATCCACACGTGGGACCTGGCCCGCGCGACGGGGAGCGACGAGCGCCTGCCCGACGAGCTCGTCGACGCGGTGTGGACGCACTTCGAACCGCAGATCCAGTCCCTCGCGGCGACCGGGCTGTACGCGGCTCCAGTGCAGGTGGACGACGATGCTCCTCTGCAGGTGCGTCTGCTCGCGGTGACCGGGCGAGATGCCCGGGTCTCCGCCTGACACACCCGTCAGGAAAGCCCGCTCGCGGGCACACACGCATGCGCGCACGCACGCACGCAAGCAGGCACGACCCCACCAGCGCTCCGCTACGGAAGGACCCCGTATGTCCGACACCCCCACCGTCCCCACCGTCCGCCTCGGCAACACCGGCCTCGAGATCTCGAGTGTCATCCTCGGCATGATGTCCTACGGCGACCCGACGAAGGGCTCGCACGCGTGGAGCGTCGGCATCGACGACGCGCGCCCCTTCGTCCGCCGGGCGTTCGACGCCGGCATCACGACCTTCGACACCGCGAACGTCTACTCGGCGGGCAGCAGCGAGGAGATCACCGGCGAACTCCTCAAGGAGCTCGCTCCCCGTGAGGAGGTCCAGGTCTTCACGAAGGTCTTCAACCGCATGCGTCCGGGCCGCAACGGGGCAGGGCTGTCTCGTGTCGCGATCATGCACGAGATCGACGCCTCGCTGACACGACTCGGCACCGATTACGTCGACCTGTACCAGATCCACCGTTTCGACCCGCTCACCCCGGTCGAGGAGACGATGGAGGCCCTCCACGACGTCGTCAAGTCCGGCAAGGCCCGCTACATCGGTGCGTCGAGCATGTGGGCGTGGCAGTTCGCCAAGATGCAGCACGTCGCGGAGCGCAACGGCTGGACGAAGTTCGTCGCGATGCAGGACCAGTACAACCTCCTCGAACGTGAGGAGGAGCGCGAGATGCACCCGTTCTGTGCCCACACCGGCGTCGGCGTCATCCCGTGGAGCCCGCTCGCCCGCGGCAAGGTCACCCGCCCCTGGGACGCGCAGGGTTCCGGCTCACGGTCCGACACGGACGAGTTCGGCAAGACGCTGTACCGCCAGGACGAGGACGCGAACCGAGCGATCGTCGAAGCGGTCGGGCAGGTCGCGGAGGAGCGCGGCGCGAGCATGGCGCAGATCGCCCTCGCGTGGGTCGCTGGGAAGTCGGCCGTCTCGGCACCGATCATCGGCGCGACGAAGGAGCACCACATCGACGACGCGGTCGCCGCGACCACGATCGAACTGAACGACGACGAGGTCACACGACTCGAGCAGGCCTACACCCCGCGGGTGCCGTCCGGCTTCTGACCCACCCGACGGACGGGAGGCACGGTTCCATCTGGCACCGCGCCTCCCGTCCGCCGCGTCTCTCTTCCCCCCCCCCGCCCCAGGCCGGCGAGCGGGCGAAACATCTGGCGCACCATTCGAGCTGTCATGTGATTGCGCCCGCTCATCGAGGCGCACACCGTTTCCCCCGCCCGTCCGTTCCTTCCGGCGACGCGAGCGGGCCAGATGTCGCATGACTCGCGGGCGGCGCCGCTCAGGTCCGCCCGCTCGCCGACAGCAGGACCGTCCGGACACTCGCCCTCGCACCCGTGGCCCAGCACCTCGACTCGCAACCGAGACCATCGAGCGCGAGCGGGCCGAACACAGTGCGTCCCGGCGTCATACCCCGCAGGTTCGCCCACTCGCCGGCCCCGCCCGCAAGCTCGCCGGCCCCGCCCGCAAGCTCGCCGGCCCCGCCGCAAGCTCGCTTGCAGCCCGGACCACCGCGGAGTCGGCCCCGGTGCCCAGAGGCCCGTAGATCCGAGAAAGCCGAGCACGGAGCGTGAGTGGGCAGAATGCCCGGACTTCAGGCCGGGTGCGACGGCGATTCCGCCCGCTCGCCGGAGACGGACTGCGTGACCCCTTCATCGGTCCGTCCCCAGGGCGAGCGGGCGGAAAGCCCGGATGACGGGAGCGGCCTCCGCACAGATCCGCCCGCTCGCCGCAGGCGCAGGCGCTCGTCTCGCCGCAGCCGCAGGCGCAGCCGCGCCGAGCCCCCGCTCCCGCACCCCTCAGGCTGCGCCGAGCCCGCGCTCTCCGGGCCTCGCATCCGCGGCCTCACGCTCGAGCCGCTCGATGCGCCGCAGCGCCGCCCGCTCGCTGCCCGTCTGGTTGCCGAGCACGCCGGTGATGCCGTCGAGGACCAGCCCGGTCGCCCGGTCGACGGGCAGCTCGATCGGACCGATCATGGGTGCCCGGATCCCGAGCAGCGCCCGGTGTCGCGGGTCGAGGGTCGACACCGCGCCCTGGTAGATCGCGCGGTAGCCGGGTCGGAGCATCGCGGCGAGGGGCGGGTTCTTGATGAACCGCAGGACCTCACGGGTCCGGGGTGTGACGGCGAGCTCGCCGCGGTCGAGGTAGCCGTCCATCTGCGCGCGGAGTTCGGCCTCGGTCTCGGGGGCGTCGTGCACGCGCATCAGGCGTCCGGCGACGGCCCACTCGCGGACGTACGCGTCGGCGCCACCGGGGATCGGCTCGCCCCAGCGCTGGGCCGTGCGGAGGAACGCGTCGGTGAACGCGAGGTGCACCCAGCGGGCGAGGTCCGGGTCGTTCGCTGTGTACGGCCGTCCGATGCCGTGGCCGTCGACGTACAGGCCGCGCACCCGCTCGTGGAGCCGCAGCACCCATTCGCTGCCAGAGGTGGCGGTGGCGGTGTCGCCGTGGGTGACGGTGTAGATCCAGCGGATGGTGCCCGCGAGCCGGCCGAACGGGTCTTCCTTGTACCGGGAGTGGTCCGCGACCCCGGCGAGCGCCCCGGGGTGCAGGGCCTGGACGAGGAGCGCCCGGACGCCGGCGACGATGGTCTGGTTGCCGCCGTGCACGGACCAGGTGGCGGAGCCGGGGCCGAAGAAGCCGGCGTCGGTTCCCTTCTCGAGCTCGTCCACCCATTGCGGGCTGCCGTGGGTGTTGCCCGTGAACGTGGCCTGCAAGCGGGTGCGGAACGCATCGGTGACGAACGACATGCCGTCATGCTCCGTCGACCCCCTGACAGCGCACCGGACGCTCGCCGGAAACCGCGTCCGCGCCGAGGAACGTCCCGAGCAACGCCCCGAGCAACGTCCCGAGGCACCCGAGGCACCCGCGGCACCCGCGGCACCCGCGGCAGCTCCGCTGCAGACGCGCACCACGCGCGTCTGACAACCCCTCGGCTCCGCCCGCTAGGTTGGACGACGTGAGCATCGACACGCTTCGTCCCTGGCTTGCCTCCTACGCGTCAGGGGTGCCGCACGACATCGAAACGATGACGGGGTCCCTGCCGGACCTGGTTGAGCAGTCGGCACAGCGCTTCCCGAAGGCGGTCGCGCTCGAGTTCTTCACGCGGGAGACCACGTACGCCCAGCTGGAGGAGCAGATCGCCCGTGCAGCGAACGGGCTGCGCAAGCTCGGCGTGACGAAGGGCGATCGGGTGGCGCTGGTGCTGCCGAACTGTCCGCAGCACGTCGTGGCGTTCTACGCGGTGCTGCGGCTCGGCGGCATCGTCGTGGAGCACAACCCGCTGTACACACCGCGGGAGCTGCGGCACCAGTTCGAGGACCACGGCGCAAAGGTCGCGATCGCGTGGGACAAGTCGGTGGCGACGCTGCAGGACTTCCCGAAGGACGTCGCGCTGGACGCGATCGTCTCGGTGGACCTCACCCGGGCGATGCCGCGCAGCACGCGCCTGGCACTGTCGCTGCCGGTGGCGAAGGCCCGCGAGTCCCGCGCGAAGCTCACGACCTCGGTGTCCGGAACCACGCGGTGGGACGACCTGGTGTCGGCCCGGAAGCTGTCGAAGCGGCACCCGCGGCCGGAGACCGACGACGTCGCGCTCATCCAGTACACCTCCGGCACGACCGGCACCCCGAAGGGCGCGGTCCTGACGCACCGGAACCTGCTGGCGAACGCCGCGCAGGCCCGGGCCTGGATCCCCCAGATCAGCGCGGGTGACGGCAGCGTCGTGCACGCCGTCCTGCCGATGTTCCACGCGTACGGCCTGACACTGTGCCTCACGTTCGCGATGAGCATCGCCGGGAGGCTCGTCCTGTTCCCGGCGTTCGACCCTGCGTTGGTCCTCAAGGCGATCAAGAAGCGTCCGCCGACGTTCCTGCCGGCCGTACCGCCGATCTACGCCCGGCTGCAGCACGCCGCCGACTCGGCGAAGGTGTCGCTGGCGGGCATCGACATCGGCATCTCCGGCGCGATGCCGCTGTCGCAGGACGTCATCGAGCCCTGGGAGGCCCGCACCGGCGGCTTCCTGGTGGAGGGCTACGGCCTGTCCGAGTGCTCTCCCGTGCTGATGGCGAACCCGGTGTCGGACGCCCGTCGCCTCGGTGCGATCGGCCTGCCGCTGCCGTCGACCGAGTGCCGGGTGGTGGACCCCGACGACGAGTCCCGGGTGCTCGGCACCGACGAGTCCGGTGAGCTGCAGGTCCGCGGCCCGCAGGTCTTCGGCGGCTACTGGGGCAAGGCCGAGGCCACCGACGAGGTCTTCACCTCCGACGGCTGGTTCCGGACGGGCGACATCGTTGCGATCGACGCGGACGGGTTCGTGCGCATCGTCGACCGGCTCAAGGAGCTCATCATCACCGGCGGGTTCAACGTCGCGCCCTCCGAGGTGGAGGACACGCTGCTCAAGCACCCCAGCGTCAAGGAGGTCGCGGTCGTCGGCATCACGCAGGGCGGCAACGAGCAGGTCGTCGCCGCCGTGATCCCCACGGACCCAGCGGCGTTCGACCCGGAGGCGCTCCGGGCGTGGTCCCGCGATCACCTGGCCGCGTACAAGGTGCCGCGTCGCGTGGTGGTCGTCGAGGACCTCCCCCGTTCGATGATCGGCAAGGTCCTGCGCCGCAAGGTGCGCGACGCCATCCTGCACGACTAGCGACGGCTGACGAGCGACGAGCGACGGCAGCCCGCTCCTACTTGCTGCTGATCCGCGTGTACTTGTTCACCGCCCACGGCACGAACACCGCGAGCATCACCGCGATCCCGATCAACACCGTCGTGATCGGGTGCTGCATGGTCCAGATGTCCGGCACCGGCGCCGACCCGGCGTTGCCGAACAGCTCGCGCGCTGCCTGCACGAGCGAGGAGACCGGGTTCCACTCCGCGAACACCCGGAGCACGAGCGGCATCGTCTCGCTGGGTACGAAGGCGTTGGAGATGAACGTGAGCGGGAACAGGATCATGAACGAGGCGTTGTTGATCACCTCGGGCGTCTTGACGCTCATGCCGAGCAGGGCCATCACCCAGCTGAACGCGTAGCTGAACAGCAGGAGCAGTGCGAGCCCGCCGACGAACTCCACCGGTGACGATCCCACCCGCCAGCCGACCGCCAGCCCGGTGACCATCATGATCACCATCGAGATGCCGTTGAGCACGAGGTCGGAGTTCGTCCGTCCGACGAGCACGGCCGAGGCCGACATCGGCAGGGTCCGGAACCGGTCGATGAGTCCTTCCTTGAGGTCCTGCGCCATCGCCGACCCGGAGAACGTGGCGCCGAAGACGACGGTCTGCGCGAAGATCCCCGCCATCAGGAACTGCGTGTAGTCGGTCCCCTGCACGCTGATCGCGCCGCCGTAGACCTGACTGAACAGCAGGACGAACATGATCGGCTGCAGCACGGCGAACACGAGCATGTCCGGCGACCGCTTGATCTTGATCAGGTTCCGCTTCGTCACCGTCCAGCCGTCCTCGAACCAGACGGCGAGCGGGGCGGTGACGACGACGGGCAACTGCCGCCCGAGTGCGCTGCCGGTGCCGGTCGTGGTGGTGGTCATGGCACCAGCTCCTGTCGGGAGGCCCGCTCCCCGCCCGACGGACCGGTCCCCGCCGTCGCGTCCATGCGTCCACCCCCACCGCCGTCCTGGTCGTCCGTCGCGGCGTGACCGGTGAGCCGGAGGAACACGTCGTCCAGCGTCGGGCGGCGCATCCCGGCGTCGTGCAGCGCGATGCCGGCGGCGCCGAGGTCGGTGAGGACCCGTTGCAGCGCCGCGGGCCCGGCGTCGACGGTGACGGCCCGGGTGCGACCATCGCCGCTCGTCTCGACCTCCCCGCTGCCGTGCCGCCGGAGGACGGTGGCGGTGGCGTCCCCGTCAGCGGCGTCCACGAGGGTGACGACGACGCGGTGTCCGCCGACCTGGGCCTTGAGCTCGTCCGAGGTGCCTTCGGCGATGACCCGGCCGTCGTCGATGACGGCGATGTCGTCGGCCAACTGGTCGGCCTCCTCGAGGTACTGCGTGGTGAGGAGCACCGTGGCTCCGTCGGCGACGAGGTCCTCGATGATGCCCCAGAGCGCGAGCCGGCTGCGCGGGTCGAGGCCCGTCGTCGGCTCGTCCAGGAACAGCACGCGCGGGTTCATCACGAGCGCCCCGGCGAGGTCGATCCGACGGCGCATGCCGCCGGAGAACCCCTTGACGGGGCGGTCGCCCGCTTCGGAGAGCCCGAACACCTCGATGAGCTCGCGTGCCCGGTCGCGCGCTGCCCGACGTCCCAGGTGGTAGAGCCGCCCGATCATCTCGAGGTTCTCGAACCCGGTGAGGTTCTCGTCGACGGCGGCGTACTGCCCGGAGACGCCGATCGCGCGGCGGGTGCCCTGCCGGTCGGCGACGACGTCCATGCCGGCGACGGACGCTGACCCGGCGTCCGGTTCGACGAGGGTCGTGAGGACCTTCACGGTGGTGGTCTTCCCGGCCCCGTTCGGTCCGAGCAGTGCGGTGACGGTGCCCTCGGGCACCGAGAGGTCGAGGCCCGCCAGTGCGTGCACGGGCCCCGACTTGGATCGGTAGGTCTTGGTGAGGCCGGAGGCCTCGATGATGGCCATGTCGCTCCTTCGTGACCGGCTGCGTCCCTCGGGGCCGACCGGACACGCGGACCGGTCGACCGGGCGGCGGGAGCGACGGACGTCACTCAGACGTCGAAGCCACCACCGAAGTCGCTGGAGCCCTGGTCGAACCCGCCGTCGGACATGCCGCCGAAGTCGGAACCACCGTCACCCCAGGAGGCGTTGTCGTACCCGCCGCCGTCGGCCGCACCGCCGTCGCCGGATCCGTCACCAGTGTCCCCCGAACCGCCGTCATCCGCACCACTCGCATCGGTTCCACCGTCGAACGACCCGGGGTCCGGGAGGAAGGCGCTCATCAGGGCTGAACCGATCACGTAGCCGCCGACGGTGCCGAGCAGCGAGGCGCCGAGCATGCTGCCGAAGCCCGGGCCCTGCCGTCCGCCGAAGCCACCGCCCATGCCCCCGCCACCGATGCCGCCGAGCGAGCGCTCCATGTACCCGGGCTGCCGGAGCTCGGACCGGGTCGCACTCTGGGCGAGCGAGCGAGGATCGTCGCCACGTGGGGCCTCGCCGGCCGGAGCCGTGCGGGTGAACTCGTCGTAGACCATCCGGCGCTGCTCGGGCGTCAGGGTGGCGAACGCCTCGGCGTGCACCTCCTCTATCCGCTCCGGCGGCGCGGTCCGGAGCAGGTAGCGGTACCGCTCGACGGCCCGCTGGTCCTCGCCCCCGGGCTGCTGGCCGGGTCCTGACCGGTCGGGTGCACCGTACGGCGTGGCTGCACCGTACGGCGCGGCCGGCGCCTGCTGGTACGACTGCTGGCCGTACTGGTAGCCCGGCTGCGGTGCACCACCGGTCCCGCGTCGTGGCTGCTCCGGACGCTCCTCGCGGCCGAGCAGACGGTCGAGGAATCCCATGGTGTGCTCCTTCGTCGCGGGCACCGTGCCCGCTGGCGCCCACGCTAGGCACCGTCGGCCGGGTCTGACTGTGCGTGCGCTCAGAAGCCGCCGTGCGCCTCCCGTCCGGGAGGCCCGTCCACCGTCAGGACGTCGGCCCGGCCCCGGTGATCGCCGCGGTCCAGACCGCGAACAGCTCGTCGGCCGCGCCGGGGTGCGCCGCCAGGAACGGCACACCGGCGGGCGGGAAGTCCTGCACCGGCCCGTCGAGGGTCAGCACCACCCCGCCGGCTTCGTGCACGAGGAGCACGGCGGCACCGTGGTCGATCGGGTCGAACGCCGGCATGCACGCCCCGATCCCCCGGCCGGCGGCCACCTGGGCGATCGTCAGGGTGCCCGAGCCGGGGACGCGCACGGAGCAGGACCGGGCGGCGAGCGCGTCGACGAACACGCCGAAGCCGGGCCACGGGTGGGCACCGTCGAGCTCGGTCCCGACCACGGCGCCGGCGAGGGCGCGCGGTGCGTCGTCGAGGCGCAGCACCCGGTCGCGTTCGGTCGCTCCTCGGCCGCGGCGGGCCTCCAGGACCTCGCCGCGCCAGGGGTCCGCGACGACGCCGACCAGGGGGCGCCCGGACCGGGTCAGGCACAGCGAGGTGCTCGTCCACGGCACGCCGTTCGCCAGGTTCCGGCTGCCGTCGACGGGGTCCAGGTACCACCGGTGCTTGTCCCCGGGGGCGACGCCGTACTCCTCGCCGACGAAGCCGTGCTCGGGGAACGCCGCCCGGACGCGACCGCGGACGTGCTGCTCGATCGACCGGTCCAGCGCCGCGACCTGCCCTTCGGTGTCGCCGGTGTCCGGGTCGACGCGGTGTTCGCGGGTGAAGGCGATGACCTCGTGCGCGATCCGGTGTGCCAGGGTCTGGGCGCGGCCGGCGATCTCGGCTTCACCGGGCTCCCGGGCCGGCCGCGACCAGCCGTCCCGCTCCGCGGCGGCCAGGACGGCGTGCACCGTGGCGACGTCCTGGGTGAGGACCAGGTCCGCGCCGAGCCGGGTCGCCCAGCGCGTCGGCTCCGGGTCGTCGACGGTCCACACCGCGACGCACAGCCCGAGGGCGTGTGCCGCGCGGACGGTGGCGGGCGTGAGGAAGGCGACGTCGAGGTCGAGTGTCGAGGGCCCGAGCTCCTGCACCTCGGCGGCCGTCGGTGCTCGGAGGGTGTCCCAGGGCATCCAGACGTCGGCCTCGGGCAGCAGCGCCCGGACGGCCCGCATCGCAGCCAGCGTCCCGCGCCAGGCCACCCGCACGGCGTCGTCCACGCCGGTGCCGGCTCCCGCCACGGTGCGCACCGCGGCGTCGGCGTCAGCCGGGTCCGCGAGCCCGATCACCAGGGCGGCGGAGCACCCCTCGAGGCGCTCGAGCACGGCGTCGAGGCGTGGGATGCGGTCGAGCCCGTTGCCCAGCCGGGCGACGTCGCACCACGGCGTCGCGGAGACGCGGCGGCCGTCGCCCCACATCCGGCCGAGGGTCTCGTCGTGCAGCAGCACGGCGACCCCGTCGGCGGTGACCCGGACGTCGACCGCGACGACGTCGGCACCCAGGGCCTCGGCGACGGCGACGGCCGGCAGCGTGTTCTCACGGCGGACACCCGGGGCCCCACGCGAGGCGACGATCCGAGGCGGACGGAGGCCGGGCTTCCCGGTCGTCATCGGTGCCGGGGTCTCGAGCGTCGTCACCGTCCCATCGTGGGAGCGCGGCCCGAACACCACGTGACGCGTCGGTGAACAACCGGGGGCCACGCGGCCGGGGCCTGAGAGGATGGTGCCGTGGAGACTCGTACCTGGGGTTGGCTCGCGGCGGTCGTCGACGTCGTGCTCATCGTGGCGTTCGCCGTCATCGGACGCAGTTCGCACGGCGAGGCGTTCGCGCCACTCGGCCTGTGGACGACCGCGTACCCGTTCCTGGCGGGGTGGGCGATCGCGTACGTGACCTCCGGGGCGTGGTCGCGCCCGCTCGCGATCTGGCCGACCGGTGTCGTGGCGTGGATCCTGACGGTGTTCGTCGGGATGGCGATCCGGGTCGCGACCGGGCAGGGCGTGGTCGACGGCAACCCGCTGCCGATCTCGTTCCTCGTCGTGGCCACCGTCGTCCTCGGGGTGTTCCTGGTCGGCTGGCGGCTCCTCACCCGACTCGTGGTGCGCCTCCGGTCGGGCAGGCGTCCGGCGGGCGGCGACGCGCGGGCTGCCGGCTAGAAGAGGCCGCCCCGCGGACCCTCGTCCGGGCCGTCGAACCCGCGGAACATGTCCGACACCAGCGCGGCGATCTGGGGTTCGACGAGACGCTCGACGGCCTCGGCGATGCGCTCCCGGTGGTCCAGCAGCGCCAGGCACACGGCCGTACCGGTCGACCGGGCGCACTCGTCGGACAGCTCGATCTCGTGGCGGAGTGCGGCCTTCGCCTCGTCCGACAGCGGCTCGCGCGGCTCCTGTTCGCTCGCCCCGGTGCCCGCCAGCTCCCCGAGGGTGAACAGGAACGGCTCGCCCGGCTCGGGCTGCGGGTCCACGTCCAGGCCCTGGAACTCCGGCGACAACCCCTCGGCGGGCTGGTACCCCGAGCGTCGCTTGCGTGCTGCGGCCCGCTCGAGTTCACGCTGCAGCAGCGGCAGGTTCTTCGCCGTGTGGTCGTCGACCGCGTCCTCGACGATGGCGGACATCCGACCGATCAGCGCGTGCTGCACCGGGTGCGGAACGTCCGGCCCGAATCCCGCTGCGGCGGCGATCGGCGAGCCCGTGCAGCGTCGGCAGATGCGGGTGCGTGGACGGGCCGTCCCGATCTGCCACCGGGGCAGCCAGCGCAGCCAGACGTCGACGGCGTTCCGCACGCGTCCGTCGATGCCGTCCATCCTGCAAGCGTAGGCGGCGCGCCCGGGATCCGCCCCGAGGCGCGACGGGAGGCCCGGCGCACGACCGTCAGACCGGCTCGGTCACGAAGTCGATCAGCTCCTCGACCCGACCGAGCAGCTGCGGCTCGAGGTCGGCGAACGTCCGCACCTGCCCGAGGATCCGCTGCCACGCCCGGGCGATGTCGGCCTGCTCGGCGTGCGGCCACCCGAGCGCCTGGCAGATGCCGGCCTTCCACTCGATCGACCGTGGGATCGTCGGCCAGGCCTGCAGTCCGACACGTGCCGGCTTCACCGACTGCCAGACGTCGACGAACGGGTGTCCGACGACGAGCACGTGTGCGCCCCACTTCCCGCGCATCACGGCGTCGGCGAAACGGGACTCCTTCGAGCCCGGCACGAGGTGGTCCACGAGGACGCCGACCCGGCGCTCCCGGGTCGGGCGGAAGTCGTCCAGCACGTCAGCCAGGTTGTCCACGCCGGACAGCTCCTCGACGACGACCCCCTCGACCCGGAGATCGGCGCCCCACACCTTCTCGACGAGTTCGGCGTCGTGCTTGCCCTCGACCATGATCCGGCTCGGCAGGGCCACCCGGGCGCGCTGCTGCTCGACGGCGAACGACCCGGACGCGGTGCGGAGGCGACCACCGTCGGAGGCGTGCCGGACCGCCGGGGCCGCTCCGGGCCTCCCGGCCGCGGCGGTGCCGGCGGTGGCGGTGGAACGAGCCGGCGGCGCGGCCGCGGCGGACCGACCGACGGGTGCCTGCGGGCGCGTCAGGGTGACCAGTTCACCCTCGAGCAGGAACTGACCGACGAAGGGGAAGGCGCGGACCCGACCCTTCCAGTCCTCGAGCGAGACGTTGCCGGCCTCGAGGCCGACCACGGCGCCGGCCCACCCGGAGTCGGGGTCCTCGAGCACCATGTCGCGCTCGAGCGGCACCTGCCGCACCTTCTGCACACCCCGCGAGCGCCAGTCGCCCGAGAGCACGTCACTGCCGTACCGGTCCTCGTCCACCCGCACGAGCGTACTGTCGACTGGCGTCCGGACAACGTCGATCGGCCGTTCCCCGATCATCCCGACGGAAGGCACACCCGTGCGTGCAACAGTCATCCACGCTCCCCGCGACATCCGTGTCGAGGAGCGTGACGCCCCCACGATCCTCACCCCGTCCGATGCCGTCGTGCGCGTCGTCGCCGCGTGCGTCTGCGGCTCGGACCTCTGGCCCTACCGGGGTGTCCGCGACACGAAGGAACCGCGGGCGATCGGTCACGAGTTCGTCGGCGTCGTCGACCAGGTCGGCGACGACGTGACCGACCTGCGCGTCGGCGACTTCGTCATCGCACCGTTCACGACCAACGACGGCACCTGCCAGGCCTGCGCGCACGGCATGACGAGCGGCTGCGACCACGGCTCCACGTTCGGTGTCACGCCGGACGCCTACGGCCACCCGCTGGGCGGCGCCCAGGCCGAGTACATCCGTGTGCCGGACGCCGCCGCCAGCCTCGTCGTCGTGCCCGGGCCGGTCGACGAGGACCTCGTGCCGTCGCTCCTGACCCTGTCCGACGTGTTCTCCACCGGGCACCACGCCGCGGTCTCGGCCGGCGTCGGCCCGGGCAAGACCGTCGTCGTGGTCGGCGACGGTGCGGTCGGGCTGTCGGCGGTCCTCGCGGCGAAGCGTCTCGGCGCCGACCGGATCATCGCGATGAGCCGGCACGCGGACCGGCAGGCGCTGGCACGCGACTTCGGCGCGAGCGACATCGTCGAGACCCGCGGCGACGAGGGCGTCCAGGCTGTGCGGGACCTGCTGGACGGCGACCTCGCCGACTGCGCGCTCGAGGCCGTCGGCACCGCGGAGAGCATGGACCAGGCTCTGCGGGTCGTCCGTCCCGGCGGTGCGGTGGGCTACGTCGGCGTGCCGGCCGGTGACCCCGAGCTGCCGATGCCGTTCCTGTTCGCGAAGAACATCACGGTCGGCGGCGGCATGGCTCCGGCACGCGCGTACATCGAGGAGTTGTTGCCCGACGTGCTGTCGCGGACCATCGACCCGGGCAAGGTGTTCGATCTCGAACTGCCCCTGGACCAGGCTCCCGAGGCCTACGCCGCGATGGACGAGCGCCGGGCGATCAAGGTGCTGCTGCGCCCGTAGCTCCTCAGGGAAGGTCAGCGGACTGCGAGGACCCGGTGCGGGGACGCCGCCTCGGCACGCCAGCCCGGCGGCAGGGCGGCCGTGAGCTCGGGGACGGTGAAGCTCCGGCGGATGGAGCGGAGACCGTCCTCGCGGATGAACGTGCCTGCCGAGACGAACGGCGCCCCGATCGCGTACAGCCGGTAGGCGGACACCGAACGCCGGATGTCGGAGTGCACACTGCGGGTGACGGCCAGCTCCCCGGAGTCCCGGAGGAACGCCGCCCGCTCGGCGTCGTCGAGGTGGTGCAGCACGTGGTTCGACACGACGACGTCGAACCGCTCGCCCGCCGCGACCAGGTCGGCGCTCGACTCCGTGCGGAACGTCACCCCGGCCGTCGTCCGTCGCTCCGCCGCCGCGATCGCCCGCGGGTCCGGGTCCACCCCGACGACCTCGAGGTCGAAGCCGTCCCCCCGCGCCCACCGGAGCAGTGACCGGGCGAGGTCACCGCCACCGCAGCCGAGGTCGAGCACGCGGGCCCGACCGGTCGCCGGCAGCGCCGGGGCGACGTGGGTCCGCCAGACCGACCGCCAGCCGGACACCGCGGCGTTCACCAGGGCGAAGCGGCGGAAGGTCCGGTCTAGCATCGCCGGGTCGCAGTCCGGGTCGTCCATCAACTCGCGCAGGTCGACCGCGCGGGTGGAGAGGTCGACGGGTTCGGTCACGCCCCCACCCCGACCGGGGCGACAGCGTTGGCCGCGTCGACCACTGCGGGCGCACCGCTGGCGTCCGCCGCGGCGACTGCGCTCCCGACCACGGTCAGCGACGCCGCCTCGACGGTCAGCCCCGGCCCGAAGGCCAGCGCGACGACGGGCGTACCGTCCGCGGGACGTGCCTCGAGGGCCTCCCGGAGGACGAACAGCACCGTCGCACTCGACATGTTGCCGTGGTCGCGGAGGACCGCGCGGCTCGCAGTCAACGCGCTGTCCGGCAGGTGCAGGGCGTCCTGGGTGCGGTCCAGGATGGCCCGCCCGCCGGGATGCACGGCCCAGACCGGCACGTCGTCCGGGGTCCATCCGCGGGGACCGAGGAGCGGGGCGACCGCCTCGGCCGCGTGCACGCCGATCAGCTTCGGGACCTCGGTGCTCAGCACCATCTCGAAGCCCTCGTCACCGATGTTCCACGCCATCTCGCTCGCACCCTCGGGCAGGACCATGGTGGTGAAGGCGTCGAGACGGAGGCCCGGGCCGTCCGCCGTGACGACGGCCGCCGCGGCTCCGTCGCCGAAGACGCTGTTCGCGACGATCTGGTCCGGGTCCTCTGAGTGACGGACGTGCAACGTGCAGAGCTCAGCGCAGACGACGAGGACGACCGCCGTCGGGTCCGCGCCGACGAACGCGTCGGCGATGCGGAGGGCGGGGAACGCGGCGAAGCACCCCATGAACCCGACGTGCTGCCGGAAGACGTTGCGCGGCAACCCGAGTTCCTCGACGATCGCCAGGTCCGGCCCGGGCTGCGTGAAGCCGGTGCAGGACACGGTCACGACGTGTGTGACGGTCGCCGGGTCGACCGCGGCACGCTCGAGGGCGTCACGAGCGGCGCCGACGAAGAGCGGCGGAGCGAGCTCGCGGAAGCGGTCGTTCCGTGTCCCGGTGCTCGGCGAGCTGAGGATCCCGTCGGCGTCACGGAACGCACCGGGCGCGGCCGTCGCGTCGAGCTCCGGCAGGACGCTGTGGCGGTGCTCCACCTCGGAGGCGTTGAAGGCCGCGGGAACGAGCCGCGAGGCAAGCCTCCCGAGGCCGGGCTGGGCGGCGAACAGGTCACGGACCGACGCCTGCCCGAGGGTGGTCCGCGGGACGGCGGTACCGATGGCTCGGATCGTTGCTGACACGCTCCATCCTGTCACCGGATCGCTGACGTGTCCCCAGGATGGTGGAACGCGGCAGACGGGAGGCCCGTGGCGGATCCGCCACGGGCCTCCCGTCTACTGCGGGTCGCGCTCCCGCCGGTGCTACTGCTGCTGCGCGCGCTCCAGGACGAGCTCGCGCACACGAGCTGCGTCGGCTTGGCCCTTCATCGCCTTCATCACGGAGCCGATGATCGCCCCGGCGGCCTGCACCTTGCCGTCGCGGATCTTCTGCAGCACGTCCGGCTGCCCGGCCAGTGCCTCGTCGACCGCGGCGGTGAGGGCGGAGTCGTCGGAGACGACCTGCAGCCCACGGGACTCGACGACCTGCGCCGGCGAGCCCTCCCCGGCGATGACGCCCTCGAGGACCTGGCGTGCGAGACGGTCGGTCAGTTCACCGGACTCCACCAGCGCGATGACCTCGGCCACGTGCTGCGGCGACACCAGGTCGCCTGGGGCAGCGTCCTGCGCGTTCGCGACACGGCTGATCTCACCGGTCCACCACTTGCGTGCTGCCTGCGGACCGGCACCGGCGTCGACGGTCGCCTGGACCTCGTCGAGGAGCCCGCCGTTGACGACGTCCTGGAACTCGAGGTCTGCGAAGCCCCACTCGCCCTTCAGGCGACGACGTCGGGCCACCGGTGCCTCGGGCAGACCCGCGCGGAGTTCTTCGATCAGTGCCGGGTCGGGCACGACGGGCAGCAGGTCCGGCTCCGGGAAGTAGCGGTAGTCGTCGGCGTCCGACTTGGGACGGCCGGCCGAGGTGCGACCGGTGTCCTCGTGCCAGTGCCGGGTCTCCTGCGTGATGGTGCCGCCGGCCGCGAGGATCGCCGCCTGCCGCTGGATCTCGTAGCGGATGGCACGCTCGACTGCGCGGAAGGAGTTGACGTTCTTCGTCTCGGTGCGGGTCCCGAGCTTCTCCTGGCCCCACGGGCGCAGCGAGATGTTCGCGTCGCAGCGCAGGTTGCCGCGCTCCATGCGGGCCTCGGAGACGCCGAGCGCACGGACGAGGTCACGGATGACCTGCACGTACGCGGCACCGAGCTCGGGGGCGCGCTCCTTGGCACCGACGATCGGCTTCGTCACGATCTCGACCAGCGGGACACCCGCGCGGTTGTAGTCGACGAGCGAGTACTCGGCGCCCTGGATGCGGCCCGTGGCACCACCGACGTGGGTCAGCTTGCCCGCGTCCTCTTCCATGTGGGCGCGCTCGATCGGCACCTGGAAGATCGTGCCGTCGGCGAGTTCGACCTCGACCTCGCCCTCGAAGGCGATCGGCTCGTCGAACTGCGAGATCTGGTAGTTCTTCGGGTTGTCCGGGTAGAAGTAGTTCTTCCGTGCGAACCGCGAGCTCTCGGCGATCGAGCAGCCGAGCGCGAGCCCGAGCTGGATCGAGTAGCGAACGGCCTGCTCGTTGACGACCGGCAGGGACCCGGGCAGCCCGAGGTCGACCGGTGTCACGTTCGTGTTCGGTTCGCCACCGAAGAAGTTCGGCGCGTCCGAGAACATCTTCGTGGCCGTCGCGAGTTCGACGTGCACCTCGAAGCCGAGGACCGGCTCGAACCGCTCGAGCGCCTCGTCGAAGTCCATGAGTGCGTCCTTGGCCATCAGATGACACCTTCCTCTGCGGCGGACTGCTGCGTGGCGTCCAGGTTCGGGATCCGGGAGATGAGCGGGGCACCCCACTGCTGCTCGAGCAGACGCTCCAGCGCGGCACCGACCCGGTAGAGCCGGGCGTCCTCGCGCTGCGGGGCCATCAGCTGCACGCCGGTCGGCAGCGAGTCCTCGGGCGCCAGACCGTTCGGGATGCTCATGCCGGGGACGCCCGCCAGGTTCGCGGGGATCGTGGTGAGGTCGTTGAGGTACATCGCGAGCGGGTCATCGATGCGCTCCCCTATCTTGAACGCCGTCGTCGGAGCCGACGGGCTGATCAGCAGGTCGACCTGCTCGAACGCTGCGGTGAAGTCACGTTGGACGAGCGTGCGGACCTTCTGCGCACTGCCGTAGTAGGCGTCGTAGTACCCGGCGCTCAGGGCGTACGTGCCGAGGATGATGCGGCGCTTGACCTCGGGCCCGAAGCCGGCTTCACGCGTTGCGGCCATGACGTCCTCGACCGTGGCGCCGCCCTCGGGCGTGACGCGCAGGCCGAAGCGGACCGAGTCGAACTTCGCGAGGTTCGAGGACGCCTCCGCCGGGAGGATCAGGTAGTAGGCGCTGATCGCGTAGGCGAACGACGGCGCATCGATCTCGACGACGACGGCACCGGCCGACTCGAGCAGCGCGACGGTCTCCTGGAAGCGCTGCGTGACGCCGGCCTGGAAGCCCTCGCCACCGGCGAGTTCCTTGACGACGCCGATGCGGACGCCCTTGAGCGAGTCGGCCTGCAGACCGTCGCGTGCGGCGGCGGCGAACGAGGGCCACTCCTGCCGCAGCGAGGTGGAGTCCTTCGGGTCGTGCCCGCCGATGACGTCGTGCAGCAGTGCGGCGTCGAGCACGGTGCGGGACACCGGCCCGATCTGGTCGAGGCTCGACGCCAACGCGATCGCACCGTAACGGCTGACACCACCGTAGGTCGGCTTCACACCGACGGTGCCCGTGACGGCGCCGGGCTGACGGATCGACCCACCGGTGTCGGAGCCCAGGGCGAGCGGGGCTTCGTGCGCGGCCACCGCTGCCGCCGAGCCGCCGCCGGACCCGCCGGGGATCCGGTCCAGGTCCCACGGGTTGTGGGTCGGGCCGTACGCCGAGAACTCGGTCGACGAGCCCATCGCGAACTCGTCCATGTTCGTCTTGCCGAGCGGCACCAGGCCGGCACGGCGGAGCTTGGCGACCGGGGTGGCGTCGTACGGCGGCACCCAGCCCTCGAGGATCTTCGAGCCCGAGGTGGTCGGCATGTCCTGCGTGCACAGGACGTCCTTGACGGCGATCGGCACACCGGCCAGCGGACCGAGGTCGTTCCCGGCCGCGCGGCGGGAGTCGATGGCCTTCGCGGCGGCGATCGCGTTCTGGTTGACGTGCAGGAACGCGTGCACGTCCCCGTCGACGGCGGCGATCCGGTCGAGGTGGGCCTGCGTGGCCTCGACGCTCGAGACGTCGCGGGCCACCAGGGCGTCGGCGAGCGCGGCAGCGCTCAGCGTGGTGATGTCGTGGGTCACTGTTCGTCCGCCTACTGTTCTTCGCCGAGGATCGCGGTCACCCGGAAGCGCTCGCCGTCCGAGTCGGGGGCGCCGGAGAGCGCCTGCTCCTGGGTCAGCGTCGCGCCGACCACGTCGGGGCGGGACACGTTCTCGAGCGGGACCGGGTGGCTCGTCGCGGGGACGTCCGGGGTCGCGACCTCGGTGACCTTCGCGACGCTGTCGACGATGAGTGACAGCTCCTCGGTCATCTTCTCGATCTCGTCGGGCGTGAGTGCGATACGTGCGAGGTTCGCCAGGTGTGCGACCTGCTCGCTCGTGATGTCAGGCATGGTGCTCCGTCGATCGGTTCGTGGAATGCGCACCAGTCTATTGGGCACGCCACGCGGGGGTCGGACGGCTGCGCACGGCCGACGCCGAGCGCTCGCCTGTGCAGGACTGGGTCAGCCGGCCGGAGGCGCAGCTGCACCGCCGACCGCAGCCCCGCCGGTGACGGGAGCCTGCGCGGCCGGAGCCTGCGCCGCAGTGCCCGACGACGCCGGTGCTTGTGTGCCCGTGGTCCCCGTGCCCTGGGTCTGCGTGCCCTGGGTCTGTGTCCCCGCGGCCTGCTGCCCGGCCGCCTGCGTCCCCTGCTGCGCACCGGAGCCGGTCGACGGCGTCGCGGTCTTCGCCTTCGCGGTCGTCCCGATCATCGCCGGGTCCGGCGCTGGCAGCGCCCCGCCGCCGTACGCGCCGTCGAGGTAGGTCATCATCTGCTTGCCGACGCCGAACTTCGCGCTGTACCCGGTCGTGCCCTGCAGGAACGGCCAGTTCGCGAGGCGCACGTGGCCCTGTACGTTGCCGATCCAGGTGGCGTTCGTGTACTTCGTCGACGAGGTGATCAGCCAGTTCTGCTCGTCACCGTCGGTGGTGCCGGTCTTCGCGAACTTCGGCACCGTGTCGCCGGGGTTCGCACTGGCCGCCGTGCCCGACCCGCTCAGGACGCCCTGCAACGCGTAGTCGACCGTGCCGGCGACCTCGGCGCTGACCCCGCGGTTGCAGGTGGCCGGGGTCGGTCGGATGGTGCCGCCGCTGGCGGTCGTGACGGAGTCGATCGTGGTGGGCGTGCAGGCGACGCCGCCGTTGGCGAACCCGGCGTACGCCTCGGCCAGGTCGATCGGTGCCAGCGGGTTGGTGCCGAGCACGGAGGCGGGGTTCGAGTCCGGTGCGCTGCCGTCGGCCTGGTGGATGCCCATGCTCTCGGCGGTCTTCTGGATCCCGCACAGGTCGAGCTGCTTGGCCATCGCGCCGAACGCGGTGTTGATCGACTCGACCGTGGCCGCGAGGACCGTCATCGAGGACGGCACCTGCTCGGCGTTGGCCACCATCCACGGTGCGCCACCGACGGGCGTGCACGAGTTGGTGAACTCGGCTTGCGGGAAGGTGTGCTCGGTGGTCGAGACGGACTGCGACAGGGTGTGCCCGTTCGCCAACCAGTCGGCGAGGGTGAAGACCTTGTAGGTCGACCCGGTCGGGAAGCCACCGGAACTGCCGATGGCCTGGTCGGCGTTGTAGTTGACCGCGGTGGCGCCGGCAGTGGGCGCGTCGGACTGTGTGTAGGCCGTGTTCTGCACCATCGACAGCACACGTCCCGTGCCGGGTTCGACCGTGACGTTCGTGCCACCGGCGTCGACGCCCGCCATCGTGGTCGGCACGTAGGACGACAGGGCGTTCTGGGACGTCGCCTGCAGGTCCAGGTCGAGGGACGTGTGGATCGACAGTCCCTTCGTGTCGAGGGTGGCGATCCGGTCCGAGGCCGTCTTGCCGAACGCCGGGTCGGCGAGCAGCTGCGAGCGCACCATGTCGCAGAAGTAGCCCGCGTCGTACTTCGTGGCGGCGGTCGAGCAGCCGTTGGCGGTCGCGGTGATCTCCGGTGCGATGGGGGTCGCGACGGCCTTCGCCAGTTCGTCCCGGGTGATGGCTCCGTGGGCGTGCATGCGGCGGAGGACGTAGTCGCGGCGGACCTTCGTCAGGGCGTACCCGTTCGCCGCCCCGTTCGTCTTGTCCGCCGGCTGGTCGATGCGCAGGTTCGATGGGTTGTTGAGGATCGCCACCAGGGTCGCCGACTGCACGAGCGACAGGTCCTTCGCGTGCACGCCGAAGTAGTACTCGGCCCCCGCTTCGGCACCGTAGACACGACCGCCGAGCCCGACGATGTTCAGGTACCCGGTGAGGACCTGGTCCTTCGTGTACTTCTTGTCGACGGCGATCGCGTACCGGATCTCCTGCAGCTTGCGTGCCTTCGACTGACCGGCGACCTTCTCGTAGCAGGCATCCACCTTCTCCTTGGTGGAGGCCGCGTCCGTGCCGTTCAGCTGTTCGCACTGCTGCACGAGCACGTTCTTGACGTACTGCTGCGTGATGCTCGAGCCGCCCTGCACGCCCTGGTGGAGTGCGTCCGCGATGGTCGCGCGAAGGGTCCCGACCACGTCGATCCCGCCTTCGTCGTGGAAGCGCGGGTCCTCGGTGTCGATCGCCGCCTGCTTGAGCGTGTCGGCGATCTGGTCGGACGTGACGTTGACGCGGTTCTCGGCGTAGAAGGACGCGATCGGGACCTCGTGTCCGCCCTGCTTCGCGTAGACGGTGGACACCTGCTGCGGCGTCTGGATGTCCAGGTAGCTCGGCAGGTCCTCGAAGAACTCGGCCGCTCCGCTCGTGCCCTCCCCCGCGACCGCGACGGCCGGGGTGAGCGCGACCGCGACGAGCAGGCCGGCGAGGACCGACATGACGATGAACATCAGGAGGGCACCCGGCCACCGCACGATTCGCATGCCGAGCACGGTAAGGAGACGGGCTGGGTCCACTCTGGTGCGGGCGGTCGCGCGACTGCGCAGCCGCACAGGATGCTCTCGACCTCGCCTCCGCCACGTGCTCCGACCCGGCCTGGAGGCCCGGATCACCGGCCCCACATGTGTCCGGTCACGATCCGGTCACGTCTGACGGGCCTCCCGTCCGGCCTGCGGTGATCAGTACTCAGTCGCGCGGCTGGAGGTCCTGCGGACGGACGAGGTACATGTCCGGCGACGCCTGGACGACCCCGTCGTCCGGGGTGTCACCCGGCCCGTGCCCACTGCGGACCAGGTCGCCCCGTCCGACCGCGATGAGCGCCACGTCGTGCAGCGAGGCGGTGCCGGGCTTGAGGTAGTCGTTGTGCCCCCACGGCTGCCGGAAGACGTCACCGGCGTCCGCCGGGTCACTCCCGCCGACGAGGTCGAGCGCCGCAGCACCGAACGCCGCGCGCCCCGGGTCGGTGCCGAAGAAGCCCGTGCCCGCGATGGGGTCCCAGTGCGCCCCGCCGATGTACACCTCGCCGCGCGGCACGCCGAGCTCGTCGACGGAGGTGACCGCGCTCCCCGGCGACCCGAGCATGGTGAGGCTGTCGACCCGGGTACGCCCGGAGGACAGCGCGATCAGCGCGGTGGTCGAGCCGTACGAGTGTGCGACGACGCCCAGGCGCGGCTGGTGGTCGTTGCGGACCGAACGGATGCCGTCGAGGGTGCGCACGAGCCGGTCGGCACCGAGGTGAGCCAGATCGAGCGACATGAAGTCCGAGATGCCGGGCGTGCGGTAGCCCATCCACGCGAGGACCGCGTTGCCCGGTCCGTCCGCCGGGGCGGCCACGGGTGCCAGGGTGGCCTGCTCCCGGAACACGTCGCCGGCCGTCGCGGTGAAGTCCACCATCTGGCCGTTGACGGAGAAGAAGATACCGGGCACCACGACCGAGACGTCGCCCGCGGTGTCGAGGTCACCGACCGAGATCGCGCACCGGCCACTCCCCCGGGTGTCGAGGGTGACGAGGTACTTCCGCGGGTCGTCGGGGGCCTGCTCGAGTGACTCCCGCACCTGGCCGAGCATCGAGGCGAGCGCGGTCGGGGTGTCCGTGTCGGTGAGACCCGCAGCCAGGGCGGCCCGGTTCGCGACGTCCCGGACGGCGTACGGCACCCCGTCCAGGTTGCCGATCACGACGGGGGCGTCGTCCGTCAGGGACGTCCGGGACGCCGGCGACAGGGCACGCCACCAGTTCGCGACGAGGTTCGTGCTCGGCGGGTCGTCCATCGCGGTCGCGGTCACGCGGGAGTCGTCGTCGGCGGCTCGCAGCGTCACCGGCGCCGCCGCCTCGAGGGCGTCCAGCCAGCGCTGCCCGGAGGCTCCGGCGAGCGCGTCGACGGCCGGCTGCGTGCCCCGCTCGGGCCGTCCCGGTCCTGAGGTCCCCGCGGCGGCCGACGAGATGACGGCGGAAACGGGCACGGTCGGTGCCTCGACGACTCCCAGTGAGTGGATCGAGGCGGTCAGCAGCGCCGCGGCGATGAACAGCAAACGGGTCTCCCCCGGGAAGGCCGGCCTGTCGTTCCCCTGCAGACGACAGGTGATGCTCTGTCGAGTCTATGGAGATCCGGCCCTTCGGGGGTCATGCGGAGGGCGACTTGCCCCCCGTACTGGGGTCAATCCGGGGGCGCGTCGCGACAGCCGGATCCCGCACGGCCGTGCATCCGCCGCTACTGCGCTCCCGGCTCGGCGGCGGGCTCGTCGAGCTCCGTGGGTGCAGGGCCACCCAGGGCAGCCGGTCCCTCGCTCACCAGGAGGGCGAACTGCGCCGCGTCGATGATCCGCAACCCGAGCTGCTCCGCCTTCGTCAGCTTGGAGCCGGCGCCCGGGCCAGCGGCGACGAAGTCGGTCTTCTTGCTGACGCTCGACGCTGCCTTCCCCCCGGCGGCGATGATCGCCTCCTGCGCACCCTCGCGACTGAAGCCCTCGAGGGACCCGGTCGCGACGACCGTGATGCCGGCGAGCACACCACCTGCTTCGGTAGCCACTCCCGGCCCGGGGTGTCCGGGCGTCGTGAGCTGCACGCCCGCCGCCGTCCAGCGATCGATGATCTCGCGGTGCCAGTCGACCTCGAACCAGTCGAGCAGTGCGTCGGCGATGATCCCGCCGACGCCGTCGACCGCCGCCAGCTCGTCGCGCGAGGACGAGCGGATCGCGTCGAGCGACCCGAAGTGGTTCGCGAGCGCGCGGGCCGCGACGGGTCCGACGTGACGGATGTTCAGCCCGACGAGGATGCGCCACAGCGGCTTCGTCTTCGCGGCGTCGATGTTCGCGAGCATCTCGAACGCGTTCTTCGACGGGTACCGGCTGGGTTCGCCGGTGTAGTCCGCACCGCGGGCCTCCGGGTCGAACGGCGGGTCGGTCTTCTTCCGTGCCCGGCTGAACGGGGTCACGCGCTTCGGGGCGCCGCCGTCCTCGGTCTTCTCCATGCCCGTCTCGGCATCGCGGACGACGACCTCGATCGGCACGATGTCCTCCAGCGTCAGGTCGAACAGCCCCGCCTCGGTCACGAGTGGCGGGGTCTCAGGGAACACCGGCTGCGTGAGGGCGGCGGCGGCGACCTCGCCCAGGCCCTCGATGTCGAGCGACCCGCGGGAGGCGATGTGCTCGACCCGCCCACGCACCTGGGCGGGGCAGCTCTCGGCGTTCGGGCAACGGAGGTCGATGTCGCCCTCCTTCGCCGGGCGGAGCGGGGTGCCGCACTCCGGGCAGTCGGTCGGCATCACGAACTCGCGCTCGGTGCCGTCGCGCAGTTCGACGACCGGGCCGAGGACCTCGGGGATGACGTCGCCGGCCTTGCGGAGCACGACCGTGTCACCGATCAGGACGCCCTTCGCCTTCACCACCTGCTGGTTGTGCAGGGTGGCCTGCCGGACCACCGAGCCGGCGACCTCGGCGGGCTCCATCGCGGCGAACGGGGTGGCCCGACCGGTGCGGCCGACACTGACGACGATGTCGAGCAGCTTCGTGTGGACCTCCTCCGGCGGGTACTTGTAGGCGATCGCCCAGCGCGGGGCACGACTGGTCGACCCGAGTTCCTCGTGCAGCGCCAGGTCGTCGACCTTGATGACGATGCCGTCGATCTGGTGCTCGACCGAGGACCGGCGTTCCCCGTAGTCCTTGACGAAGCCCAGGACGTCCTCCACCGAGTCGAACACGCGGTGGTGCGTGCCGGTCGGCAGCCCCCACTCGTGCAGCAGCTCGTAGACCTCGGACTGGGCGCGGACGTCGGTGTCGCGCTCGAGTTCGGCGACCGGCCAGGCACCGATGCCGTGCACGAGCATCCGGAGTCGGCGCAGGCGGTCCACCATGAGCTCGCGCTTCGCGGCGGACTTGCCCTCCTCCTTCTGGCGGAGGGACCCGGCGGCGGCGTTCCGCGGGTTGGCGAACACCCGCTCGCCGGCGTCGCGCTGTCGGGCGTTCAGCTCGTCGAACTGCGCGACCGGGAAGAAGATCTCGCCACGGACCTCCACCAGGGGCGGGTGACCGCTGCCGGCGAGCCGGTCCGGGATCGTGCCCATGGTCCGGACGTTGCCGGTCACGTCCTCGCCCACCACACCGTCACCGCGGGTGGCCGCCGAGACGAGGCGACCGTGCTCGTAGCGGAGGTTGATCGCGAGGCCGTCGATCTTCAGCTCGGACAGGAAACGCACGCGCTCGGTGCCGGCGTCCCGCTGGACCTTGAGCGCCCAGTCGGTCAGTTCCTCCGGGCTGAACACGTTGTCCAGGCTCAGCATGCGCTCGGCGTGCTCCACCGGCGCGAACTGCGTCGTCTGCGCCTGCCCGCCGACGGTCTGCGTCGGGCTGTCCTCGGTCAGCAGTTCCGGGAAGCGCTGCTCGATCGCATCGAGTCGGCGCATCATCGTGTCGTACTCGGCATCGGCGACCGGCGAGCCGTTGCCCTCGTAGTACGCGTGCCGCAGTTCGTTGAGACGGAGGCGCAGCCGGTCGACCTCTCGAGCGGCCTGCGCGGCGTCGAGGCCCGCGGGGTCGATGGTCTCGAAGGTCGCGTCGGTGTCGCTCATGTGTCAGTTCTACCGTGCGCCACCGACCCCGGTCGCAGCGGCCTGAGGCACGTGCGAGGTCAGGCGCGTGCGCTCAGGCGGGGACGGGTGCCGCCGACACGGTGGTGTCGATCGTGCACTGCCCGAGCACGCGCGTGCCGACGTACACGACGGCTGTCTGTCCGGGCGCGACACCGGAGAGCGGCGCGTCCGGGACGATCACGAGCGCGCCGTCCTCGATCCGGGCCGTCGCGGGCTCCGGGTCGGCGTGCGCCCGGATCTGCACGTCGCAGCGGAACGGGGTGGACGGGTCCGCCGGTGCCGCGCCGGCCCAGGTGTATCGGGTGCCCGAGAGTGAGGCGACGTCGAGCGCCTCCTTTGGGCCGACGACGACGGTGTTGTCCTTCGGGCGGATCTCCAGCACGAAGCGGGGCTTGCCGTCCGCCGCCGGACGTCCGAGCGCCAGACCGCGGCGCTGCCCGACCGTGTAGCCGTGCGCGCCGTCGTGGCTGCCGACGACGGTGCCGTCGCGCTCGACGACGTCGCCGGTCTCGCTGCCCACGCGGTCGGCGAGCCACCCGCGGGTGTCACCGTCGGGGATGAAGCAGATGTCGTACGAGTCCGGCTTCTGCGCAACCGTCAGCCCGCGGGCGGCGGCCTCGGCCCGGACCTCGTCCTTCGACGGGGTGGCCCCGAGCGGGAACATGGCGTGGCGGAGCTGTTCGGCCGTCAGGACGCCGAGCACGTACGACTGGTCCTTGGCCCACGCCGCCGAGCGGTGCAGCTCCCGCGAGCCGTCCGGGCCGGTGACGATCGAGGCGTAGTGGCCCGTCGCGACGGCGTCGAACCCGAGGGCCAGTGCCTTCTCGAGCAGGGCCGCGAACTTGATCCGCTCGTTGCAGCGCATGCAGGGGTTCGGCGTGCGGCCAGCCTGGTACTCGGCCACGAAGTCGTCGACGACGTCCTCCTTGAACCGAGCCGAGAAGTCCCACACGTAGTACGGGATGCCGAGGGCCGCGGCGGCACGCTGGGCGTCCATCGAGTCCTCGATCGTGCAGCAGCCGCGGCTGCCGGTGCGCAGGGTGCCGGGCATCCGGCTGAGCGCCAGGTGCACCCCGACGACGTCGTGGCCGGCGTCCACCGCCCGGGCCGCGGCCACCGCCGAATCGACACCACCGCTCATCGCCGCCAGAACACGCATGCGTCCAGGGTAACTCCGACACGGCGTACCGTTGCTCGACGATGACGAGCACCACGAACGACGCCTTCGACCTCCGGGGCGTCCTGCTGTCCGGGTTCCTGCCCGCTGCGCTCTTCGCGATCGGCGAGGGCGCCATCATCCCGATCATCCCGATCGCGGCGGACTCCCTCGGGGCGACCCTGGCGGTCGCCGGGTTCGTCGCCTCGCTGATCCTGGTCGGCGAGCTCATCGGGGACGTCCCCTCGGGTGTCGTCGTGGCGAGGATCGGCGAACGCAACGCCATGATCGGCGCCGCGGTGGTCTCGGTCGTCGGGCTGCTGGTCTGCACCGTCGCCCCGAACCCCCTCGTCCTGGCCGTCGGCGTCTTCCTGGTGGGTCTGTCCACCGCCGTCTTCGCGCTGGCCCGGCACGCGTACATGACGACCGCGATCCCGTTGCGGATCCGGGCCCGGGCCCTGTCGAGCCTCGGCGGCGTCTTCCGCTTCGGCTACTTCGTCGGTCCGTTCCTGGCGGCCGGGGTCATCCACCTCACCGGCACGACCCAGAGCGCGTTCTGGGTGCACGTCGTCTGCTGCCTCGGCGCTGCCGTGGTGCTGCTCGTCATCCGCGACCCCGCGACGGGCGTGCGCGGCCTGCAGCGGCCGGCACGGGCCTCCCGGCCGACGGCGACCGACGCGGCGGCGACGACCGCCGGTACGACGCGACCGGGCGAGCTCGAGGGCGAACAGTTCGTCGAGGAGGAGTCCCACGGTCTCTTCCGGACCATCCGCGCGCACCACCGCGTGCTCGTGCGTCTCGGCAGCGGGGCGGCGCTGATCGGCGCTATGCGCGCCGGACGCCAGGTGATCCTGCCGCTCTGGGCGGTCAGCGTCGGCCTGGACGACTCCACCGCTGCTCTCGTCATCGGCATCGCCGGCGCCGTCGACTTCGCGCTCTTCTACACGAGCGGGCAGATCATGGACCGCTGGGGACGCCTGGCGAGCGCCCTGCCCTGCATGCTCGGCCTGAGCATCTGCTACTTCCTGCTGGCCTGGAGCGACCACCTCGACGCCCGTGTCGGCTGGTTCGTCGCGGTCGCGATGGCGATGTCACTGGCGAACGGCGTCGGCTCCGGGATCCTCATGACGCTCGGCGCGGACCTGGCACCCTCCGACCGGCCGGCGCCGTTCCTCGGGGCGTGGCGGTTCACCGGCGACCTCGGGTCCGCCGCGGCCCCGCTCGTGATCTCCGGCGTCACCGCGCTCGCGACGATCGCCGTCGCGAGCGGCGTGATGGGGGTGCTCGGCCTGGTCGGCGCGGGCATCCTGCTCCGGTACGTGCCGCGGTACCTGCCCCGCACGCTGCGCTGACCGGGGTCCGTCGCGCGGTCGCGCCCCAGCTCAGCCACCCGGCCCGCTGCGTACACTGGGTCGGCCAGCGGGAGTGGTGGAATTGGTAGACACGCAGGATTTAGGTTCCTGTGCTCCGGCGTGAGGGTTCGAGTCCCTCCTTCCGCACCGAGTGTCCCCGAGGACGGTGCTCGAGGCCGCTCCGCACGTCACCCTCCCGACGGACGGCCCGGACACGCCTGCACGGTAGCCTCGGTCCGGCGGGTGCTCCACCCGCCCTCGCCCGCCGACCGGAAGAACCATGCACTCCGTCGCACTCGCCCTGATCCCCTGGCTGGATCCGCAGTACATCCTCGACCACTTCGGGGCGTTCGCCGTGCTCATCGTCTGCGCGATCATCTTCGCCGAGACCGGGCTGCTGGTCGGCTTCATCTTCCCCGGCGACAGCCTGCTCGTCATCACGGGCCTGTTCGCCTTCGACCGCGACGGCCAGATCGGCGGGATCCCGATCTGGGTCGTCGCGCTGATGATCGGCGCAGCGGCGTTCCTCGGCGGCGAGCTCGGCTACTACATCGGCAAGAAGGCCGGTCCGCCGATCTTCGAGCGCAAGGACAGCGGTCTGTTCTCGAAGGCGAACGTCGACCGGACGAACGCGTTCTTCCACAGGTACGGCGCCCTCGCGGTGATCCTCGCGCGCTTCGTCCCCGTCGTCCGGACGTTCGCACCGATCGCGGCCGGTGTCGGCCGGATGAACTACAAGAAGTACTCGCTCTACAACGCGGTCGGAGCGGTCATCTGGGGCGTGGGCGTCACGTTCCTCGGCTACTTCCTCGGGTACATCCCGGCCGTGGCGTACCTCGTGCGCAACTACATCGACGTGATCCTGCTGGCGGCGGTCGTCGTCACCGTGGTCCCCGCCGCGATCACCTACTTCCGGAACGCCCGCAAGGCCAAGCAGCGCGAGCCCGAGCAGCCGTAGCCCGCAGCGCCCGCCCGGCGCGAGCGGGACCCGCACAACACGAACCGGCTCGAACCACGCAATCCCGTGGTTCGAGCCGGTTTCCGTAGTGCGCTGCCGATCGGCGCCAGCACCAGCGCCAGCGCCAGGCGCGCCTACGCCCGCGGCGTCTCGCCGTCGAACCACTCGCGGACGATCGGTGCGATGCCCCGGAAGGCCTTCGACCGGTGGCTCAGCGCGTTCTTCTCCGCCCGGGTCAGTTGCGCCGCCGAGCGGTCCGCGTCGTCCGGCTGGAACACCGGGTCGTAGCCGTGTCCGCCGTCCCCGATCGGCTCGGTGCGGACCTCGCCGTTCCAGACGGCCTCGAACACGTGCTCGACGCCGGAGGGCGTGACGAACGCGGCGGCGCAGACGAACGCCGCGGTGCGCTCGACCACACCGTCCAGGTTCTGCAGCAGCAGCGCGATGTTGTCGGCGTCCACCCGGGTGCCGGCGTACCGGGCGGAGTGGATGCCGGGTGCTCCGTCGAGCGCGTCGACCGCGATGCCGGAGTCGTCCGCCAGGGCCGGCAGTCCGGTGTGGGCGACCGCGGCCCGTGCCTTGATGAGCGCGTTCGCCGCGTAGGTGTCACCGTCCTCGACGGGTTCGGGCCCGTCGTAGGACGAGAGCGTCACGCCGTCGCCCAGGGCCGAACCGAGGATCTCACGCAGTTCGACGACCTTGCCCTGGTTGTGCGTGGCCAGCACGACGGTCCGGGCGGTGCCGTCCGCCGTCGCCGCGGTCATGCCAGCCCCAGTGCCGTGCGCTGCACCGCGGCGAGCGACGCGTTCCCAGCCAGCCCGAGTTCGAGCAACGCGTCCAACTCCTGGCGGTCGAACGGCGCGTGCTCGGCGGTGCCCTGCACCTCGATGAACTTGCCCGACCCGGTCGTGACGATGTTCATGTCGGTATCGGCGCGCGAGTCCTCTTCGTAGGCCAGGTCGAGCATCGGCACACCCCCGACGATGCCGACGGAGATCGCCTGCACGCTGTCGGTGAGCGGCGTCGCCTTCTTGCCGATGAAGCCACGCTCGCGACCCCACTCGATCGCGTCGACCATCGCCACGTAGGCGCCGGTGATCGACGCGGTGCGGGTGCCGCCGTCGGCCTGCAGCACGTCGCAGTCGAGCACGAGGGTGTTCTCGCCCAGCCCCTTCATGTCGACGACGGCGCGCAGCGAACGGCCGATCAGCCGGGAGATCTCGTGCGTGCGCCCGCCGACCTTGCCCTTGATCGACTCACGCTGCATGCGCTCGTTCGTGGACCGCGGGAGCATCGAGTACTCGGCGGTGACCCAGCCGGTGCCCTTGCCGGCCATCCAGCGTGGAACCCCGTTGGTGAACGAGGCGGTGCAGAGCACCCGGGTGTTGCCGAACGAGATGAGCGCGCTGCCCTCGGCCTGGGTGCTCCAGCCGCGTTCGATGGTGACGGGTCGGTGGTCGGTGGTGGTCCGGCCGTCGATGCGGACGGTGCCGTCGGTGGCGTTCATGGTGTTCCTCTCGGTCCGGCCTGGAGGCTCGGTGCGGGTGGTCCGGTCGTCGTGCGTCCGCCGGGCGGCGGCGTGGGGCATGGTCAGCGCAGGGTGCGCGGTAGCGTGATGGAGCCGGTCTCGAGGTGGCCGACGGTCGCGACCTCGGGGCCGAGGAACCGGCGGGCCAGGCGGACGAACCCGGCCTCGTCGGCACCGGTGGCCTCGAACGAGTACTCCGGCGGTTCGGTGCCGGTGCGTTCCAGACCGTGTTCGACCAGTCGGCGGTAGACGTCGTTCGCGGTTTCCTCGGCGCTCGAGACCAGCGTGACGTCCGGCCCCATGACGTACTGGATCGCGGCGGACATGAGCGGGTAGTGCGTGCAACCGAGGACCAGCGTGTCGACCCCGGCGGCCCGCACGGGTGCGAGGTAGCCCGCGGCGACCTCGCGGAGCCGGGCGGACGAGGTGTCCCCGGCCTCGACGAACTCGACGAAGCGGGGGCACGCGGCGGTGGTGAGGGTCACGTCCGCGGCCACCGCGAAGGCGTCCTCGTAGGCACGGGACGCGATGGTGCCGATGGTGCCGATGACCCCGATGCGGCCGGTGCGGGTCTGCTTGACGGCGGCCCGCGCGGCGGGCTGGATGACCTCGACGACGGGGATGCCGTACGCCTGCTCGTAGCGTTCACGGGCGTCGCGGAGGACGGCGGAACTCGCGGTGTTGCAGGCGATGACGAGCGCCTTGACGCCCTGGTCGACGAGGTCGTCCATGACCTCGAGTGCGTAGCGGCGGACGTCGGCGATGGGCTTCGGGCCGTACGGCGAGTGCAGCGTGTCCCCGACGTAGCGGATGCTCTCGCGGGGCAGCTGGTCGATGATCGCCCGGGCCACCGTCAGCCCGCCGACGCCGCTGTCGAAGACTCCGATCGGTGCATCCGTCACGGTGACCAGCGTACCGACGCGCGCCGACCCTGCGGGCGTGCTCCGGGCCTCCAGTCCGACACGGACCGCCGGGGACGCTCTCCTGCCCCGAGCCGTGCGTTCCGGTACCGGTCGTGACTATCGTCGGAGGGGTGACCACCGCGCTCCTGACGGACCAGTACGAACTCACCATGGTCGACGCCGCCTTGAAGGACGGCACCGCCGACCGCCGCTGCGTCTTCGAGGTCTTCGCGAGACGACTGCCGGACGGGCGCCGGTACGGCGTCGCCGCGGGCCTCGGACGCTTCCTCACCCAGCTGACCGAGTTCCGGTTCGGCGACGAGGAGATCGGGTTCCTCCGGGACCGCCGCGTCATCGACGAGGGCACCGCCCGGTGGCTCGCCGACTACCGGTTCAGCGGGCACGTCCGTGCGTACCGCGAGGGCGAGGTCTTCTTCCCGAACTCCCCCGTGCTGCAGATCGAGGGCACCTTCGCCGAGGCCGTGATGCTCGAGACCCTGGCGCTCAGCGTGTTCAACGCCGACTCCGCCATCGCCTCCGCCGCCGCGCGCATGGTGTCCGCCGCCGACCGGCGCCCGCTCGCCGAGATGGGCTCGCGTCGGACCGGTGAGTGGAACGCCGTCGCCGCCGCCCGGGCCGCCTACATCGCGGGCTTCGGTGCGACGAGCAACCTGGAGGCCGGCCGGACCTGGGGCATCCCGACGATGGGCACCGCGGCGCACGCGTTCACGCTCCTGCACGACTCGGAAGAGGCCGCGTTCCGGTCCCAGCTCGACGCGCTCGGCAGCGGTACGACCCTGCTCGTCGACACGTACGACATCGAGGCGGCGGTCGAGACGGCCGTCCGCCTGACCGACGGCAAGCTCGGCGCGGTCCGCATCGACAGCGGTGACCTGCCGTCGGTCGTCGCGTCGGTGCGCGCGCAGCTCGACCGGCTCGGCGCGACCGCGACGAAGATCACGGTGACCAACGACCTGGACGAGTACACGATCGCCGCACTCCGTGCCGCACCGGTCGACTCCTACGGCGTCGGCACGTCGGTCGTCTCCGGGTCGGGGCACCCGGCCGCGGGCATGGTCTTCAAGCTCGTCGCACACCACTCCCCCGCGGGCGAGTGGGTGCCGGTGGCGAAGAAGTCCGCCGACAAGGCGTCGGTCGGCGGACGGAAGGAGGCCGGCCGTCGTCTGCGGAACGGCATCGCGACGGCGGAGGTGGTGCTGACCTCCGGGTCCGTCGGCCCGGACGAGCGGGACCTGCTCGTCCCCGTCGTCACGCACGGCGAGGTCGATCCGGCGTTCCTCGGATCCGCCGGGGTCGAGGCCGCTCGGGCCCACCACAAGCGCGCGAAGGCGGAACTGCCGGCCGATGCCGAGCGGATCGGTCGGGGCGACCCGGCCATCCCGACGCTGCTCGTCTGAGCGGCGTCGGCGGGGGTCACTCGGACTTCATCTTCTCGTAGATCGCCTTGCAGTCCGGGCAGACCGGGAACTTCTCGGGGTCCCGGCCCGGGATCCACTTCTTGCCGCACAGGGCCTTGACGGCCTTGCCGGTCAGGGCAGACTCGAGGATCTTGTCCTTCTTGACGTAGTGCGAGAAGCGCTCGTGGTCGCCGGGCTCGATCGCCTCCTCTTCCAGGAGCTTCTCGAGTTCGCGGTCCATCACATCGAGGCCGCCACCACCGGGTTCCGTCGTGCTCATGTCACCAGGGTACGTCGTCACCGCCGGGTCCGTCGGCCGATCGGTCACGCTGTGGGCGGAGCGGCTGCAGTGCGCGGGCGGACCGGCTGCGGTGGGTCAGTTCCGCTGCGCGGCGGCCAGGAGGTCCGGGCCACGTCGGTCGAACACCGCGCCTCCGACGACGACGCCGAGCACCAGGACGACCACGCCGACGCCGATCCCGACACCGAGGACGAGCGTCAGCGACGGGTCCTCCGCGCCGATGAGCGCGCGCACGCCGAGCCACCCGGCCGGCACCATGCAGAGCACCGTGCCGATGACCATCAGGGTCTGCGCGACGGTCGCCGTCGCCCCCGCGGCCTGCGGCTGGTGGAACGGGTGGTCACCCGGTCGGACGGTCGGGTACGGCAGTGCGACCGAGACGATGCTCGACAAGCCGAGCCCGCCGAGCAACCCGCTGGCCGACACCGCCACGAGCAGCGGGAACGCGGCCATGTCGCCGTACAGCCAGGCGGACACCGCAGCCCCGGCGACCAGCAGTGGCACGCCGACGACGATGAGCGGCACCAGACGGCCGAGGCGGTCGGTCCAGCCCGGAGCGCCGGAGGCGACGTGCAACCACACCGCGGTGTTGTCGTAGGAGACGTCGTTGTGCGGCAGGAACCCGGCGATCAGGGCCATCAGCGGCAGCGGCACGAGGGCCGTCCACGCCCAGGGCACCCCGGCCACTCCGAGCGGCAGCACCACGATCGGCACGAACGCCAGGATCAGGTACGAGCTGCGGTACCGCGGGTCGCGGGTCCAGTACGTCAGCGCCCGGGCCGCGACGGCGCCGAACGGGGTCGAGCCGAGCCGGTCGAACCAGCCCAGCGCGCGGTGTCGGCGCGCACGGAGCGGACGCGGGACCGTGACGAGCACGCGACCGACCAGTGCCCACCAGGCCAGGCCGAGCAGCCCGACGACGACGAGCGCCACGAGCAGCCGGGCGACCGCCGTCCCGACGTGGCCGGTGGCGGCGTCGGCGGGCACGGCCCACGCTGCACCCCACGGCGTCCACCCGGCGATGTCGGCGAGTCGCTGCAGTCCGGGTCCGGCCGGGTCGAGCCGGTCGGTCCGGAGCAGGAGCGAGACGGACGGGACGAGCAGCACGAGTCCGACGAGCACCACGGGCCAGGTGGCCTCGCGGGCGCGGTGGCCGGCGAACGCCAGCGCGCCGAGCGTGCTGCCGACCCGGATGAGCAGGGCCGTGGTGGCGAGCACGAGCACCGCGGCGACGACGGCCAGGAGGGCCGGGCCGGCACCACGGCTCCAGGTGACGACCTGCGCGACGGCGAGCACGGCGACCGCGACGACCGGGACGCCCAGGAGCCCGGCGACACCGAGCCCGACGGCCAGGTCGCGCTGCCCGATCCCGAAGGCGGCGAAACGCCGCGGGTCGAACTGGTCGGCGACACCGACGGCGAACGGCACGAGGGTGCACCCGAGGGCCACCGCCGTGCCGACCAGGACCACGGTCGTCCGGGCGGCGACCGGGTCGCCGGCGCGGAGCCCGCCGAGGACGGTCGCTGCCCAGAGGACGACGACCAGGGCGGCCAGGCTGCCGACGACCACGGCGGCCGAACGACGCGCCCCACCGCGGACCTCGCCCGCGAGCAGGTCGGCCCTCAGCCGGAGAAGCTGTGCAACCATTCCATGCTCTCTGCGACGGGACGACCGCCGGCGAGTTCGACGAACTTGTCCTCGAGGCTCCGACGACCGCGGACCTGCGCCATGGTGCCGGCGGCCAGGACCTTGCCGCCGACGATGATCGCCACGGAGTCGCACGTGCGCTGGACGAGTTCCATCGAGTGACTGGAGAGCACGACGGTGCCGCCGCCCGCGGTGTAGCGCCGCAGGATGTCGGTGATGGTCGTCGCGCTGACCGGGTCGACGGACTCGAACGGTTCGTCGAGCACCAGCACGCGCGGCGAGTGGATGAGCGTGGCGGCGAGGGCGATCTTCTTCGCCATGCCCATCGAGTAGTCCGCGACCGGTCGACCGAGGGCGTCGCCGAGGCCGAACGCCTCGGCCAGGTCCGCACTGCGGCTCCGAGCGGTCTTGCCGTCGAGTCCGCGCAGCGTCGCCGAGTAGAAGAGCATCTGCGCGCCGGTCAGGCGGTCGAACAGGCGGAGCCGGTCCGGCAGGACGCCCATCGCCCGCTTGGCGGCGATCGGGTCGGCCCAGACGTCGTGGTCCAGCACGGTCACGGTGCCGGCGTCCGGGCGCAGGAGGCCCGTGAGGACCGAGAGCGTCGTCGTCTTGCCGGCGCCGTTCGGGCCGACGACCCCGAAGATCGAGCCCTTCCGGATCTCCAGGTCGACGTCGTCCACGGCGAGCGTCTGGCCGTACCGCTTGACGAGGCCGTCGGCGCGGAGCACGACGGGCTGCTGCGGCACGTTCGGCCGACCGGTGGGGCGCTTCGTCGTGGTCGAGCCGGGCGCGCCGCCCGTGCCAGCCGAGCCGCCCGTGCCGCCCCGGGATGCCGACGTGCCGGAACCACCCCGGGCCTCCCGGCCGTCCGGCTCGTCGCCCGTCCGGGCCGCGCCCTGCGGCCGGGTCGCCCGGCCGGAACGCTTGTCCCGCTTCTTCCCCTGGCGAGGCTGTGACGTCGTGCTCGACGGCGACCCGGCGGGCAGGACGCCCGCCCCCGCCGTCGTCTCCGAGCCGGTCCTGTCGTCCGTCATGTCGTCACCCGCGAGCGCGCCGTACGCACCCGTGTCCCCCGTGTCGTCGTGGTCGTCGTCGCCCGTCCCCAGGGCGACGGTCGTGCCGTCGTCGTCCGCGTCGGCCGTCCACGTCGCGTCCGACGTGCTGTAGACGTCGTCGTTTCCCGTTGTTCCTGCCGACACGAGGCCAACCGTACCAACGGTTCCGACCGCTCGCTGAGCCGTGTCCGACCGGGTCACGAATTGAACACGATGCTGCCCGGCCCGTACCCCGGCACCGGGTGGTTCCGTATCATTCACCGAGACACGACGGAGTGTTCACCACTCGGAAACCTGCCCGCAGCGCTCCCGGAGCGGTTGCTGGACCGGGCGTTCGTCGCTCCGGATCACGCGACTCCCGGCCAACTCGAACGCGGTGCGAGCAGTATTCAGGAAAGCCGTATCGAAGTGCCCGTCAGGACACGCTCGACGTGTCCCCCAGTGCGGACCGGAACCTCCACCCTCGCGGGCGGACCGGGCGCAGGCGGACACCGGAAGGGACAAGCATGACCACGCAGATCGTCATCCTCGCAGCGGGGATGGGCAGCCGCCTCGGGCGCAGCCTGCCGAAGCCGCTCACCGAGCTCAGCGACGGCCGCACCATCATGCAGCAGCAGTTCGACAACATCCGTGCCGCCTTCGGGTCCAGCGCGCGGGTCACGATCGTCGTCGGCTACAAGTCGGAGTACATCGTCGAGGCCTTCCCCGAGGCGAACTTCGTCTACAACGAGTCCTACGACTCCACGAACACCTCGAAGAGCCTGCTCCGGGCACTCAAGGCGACCGGCAAGAGCGGCGTCCTCTGGATGAACGGCGACGTGGTCTTCGACCCGATGGCCCTCGTCCGTGCCGCCGACATGATCGACGAGGGTCGGTCGTTCGTCAGCGTCAACACCGAGAAGGTCTCCGACGAAGAGGTCAAGTACACGGTCGACGCCGAGGGCTTCATCGCGAAGCTCTCGAAGAAGGTCGTCGGTGGCCTGGGTGAAGCCGTGGGCATCAACTACGTCTCCGCAGCCGACAAGCAGGCGCTGATCCGCCAGCTCGGCCGGGTCGACGACCAGGAGTACTTCGAGGGCGGCATCGAGGCTGCCATCGCCGAGGACGGGCTACGCTGGACGCCGATCGACATCTCCGACCTGTACGCGGTCGAGATCGACTTCGCCGAGGACCTGCAGCGCGCGAACGACCTGTTCGCCTGAGCCCGGTCAGGATCCCCCGGTCCGGCCCACCGGCCCGGGTGGCCCGCCCCTCGGCGCGGTCCCGGCCGGAGGGAACCCATGACTGACGCGCAGACGCAGACCACCGTCGTCGCCGCGACGCCGGTGGCTCAGCGTGGTTCCGGTCGTCGGTACCGCCAGGCCCTCTGGCTGCTGACGGTGCGCGACCTGCGTGTGCGGTACTCGACGTCGGCGCTCGGGTACTTCTGGTCGATCCTCGACCCGCTGGTGATGTCGGCCATCTACTGGTTCGTCTTCACCCAGGTGTTCCACCGCGGCAAGGTGGGCGAGGAGCCGTACATCGTCTTCCTGCTCACCGCGCTGCTGCCCTGGATGTGGTTCACCGGGGCCGTGTCGGACTCGACCCGGGCCTTCATCAAGGAAGCCAAGCTGATCCGCTCGACGACGATCCCGCGGAGCATCTGGGTCGCCCGGATCGACGCGTCGAAGGGCATCGAGTTCCTGCTGAGCATCCCGGTGCTCGCGGTGTTCGTCATCGCCACCGGTGCCCACCTGCACTGGCAGGTCGTGCTGTGGCCGCTCGCGATCGTCCTGCAGGTCGCGCTGGTCTACGGTCTCGGGCTCATCGTGGCACCGCTCGTGGTCTTCTTCCGCGACCTCGAACGCGCGGTCAAGCTCGTCCTGCGCTTCCTGTTCTACGCATCCCCGATCATCTACGGCACGCAGGCGTTGCCGGAGGCCCTGCACGACCTCGCGGCGATCAACCCGTTGAGCGGGATCTTCGGCATCTACCGCTCGGCGTTCTTCCCCGGGCAGCTGGACTGGAAGGAGGTGCTCGCGTCGGTCGTCGTCACGGGCATCGTCCTCGTCATCGGGCTCGTGGTGTTCCGTCGGAGCGAGCACCGCGTCCTCAAGGAGCTGTGATGGCCACGACCGAACCCGTGACGACCGCTCGCGCCACCGCGCCGGTGATCTCCGTGACCGACGCCGGGATCCGCTTCAAACGGAACCGCCGTGCCAGCCGGAGCTTCAAGGACCTCTTCGGCCGGGGACAGCGCCGGCGGAAGGCGGACGAGTTCTGGGCGCTCCGGAACGTGTCGTTCGACGTCCGTCCCGGCGAGGCCATCGGCGTCGTCGGACGGAACGGGCAGGGCAAGTCGACGCTCCTCAAGCTCGTCGCCCAGGTGATGCTGCCGGACGAGGGCCGTGTGCACGTCGGGGCCGGTGTCGCGCCGCTGATCGAGATCACCGGTGGGTTCGTCGGCGACCTGACGGTGCGGGACAACGTCTACCTGACCGCGGGGCTGCACGGCATGTCGCGGGCCGAGATCCGCGCTGCCTTCGACGAGATCATCGCGTTCGCCGAGATCGCGGACTTCGTCGACACCCCCTACAAGCACCTGTCGAGCGGCATGAAGGTGCGGATCGCCTTCGCCGTCATCTCCCGGCTGGACGAGCCGGTGATCCTGGTCGACGAGGTCCTGGCCGTGGGCGACAAGAAGTTCCGCGAGAAGTGCTACAAGCGGATCGAGGAGCTCCTGGCGGGCGGCCGGACGCTGTTCTTCGTCTCGCACAACGACAAGGACCTGCGCCGGTTCTGTGACCGGGGCCTGTACCTCGACGGTGGCCGACTGCAGTTCGACGGACCCATCGACGAGGCCCTCGAGCGGTACAACGCGGACCACGGCGTCTGACGCCCACTCCTCCACAACCGAGCACCTCCGCAGCACGCTCCACAGCCCCGGGTCCCCGAGGGCTCCCCGGGAGTCCCGACGTCGGACCCCACCCCTAACGTGCTCCCCATGCACCACCCCACCACCGCCTACCCGGTTCCCTTCTCCATCGACCGATCAGCCGCTCCACGCCGCTACGAACTGGTCAACACCAGTACCGAGACCCTCGACGGGATCTCCCTCACCCACCTCGGCACCGGCTACTCGCCACCGCTCGTCGTCCGACGCCTCGAGCCGGGGCGCGGCCTGTCCCTGGCCGTCTTCGGCGCCGGCGCGGACGAGACCGGTGTCGTCATCGTCCGGTGGCGCCGACCGGACCGCACGGAGTTCCTGTGGCGGATGTCGCTCGCCGGCCCCGGGCTCGCCCCGTGACCGGGTACCCGGCCCGGGGCACCCGAGCACCCGTGCGGCGCCGACACGGGCGACGCCGGCACGGGCGACGCCGCCGCACGCCAGTGGTCAGTCGGCCGATCGGGCGCGCGCGACCTCGTGCCAGCGTGCGACGAGCCGGTCGATCGCGTCGTGGAAACGCGCCGTGGCGACGCCCGGCGTGGTGTCCCCGAAGTACCGCTCCACCCAGTGACGGAGCCGGGCCAGTTCGTCCGCGTCCGTGGCGGCGCGGTCCACTCGCGCCACGACGTCCCCGGCGTCCTCCGCCCGCAGCCAGTTCGCGTCACCCAGGTAGCCGCGCTCGTCGACGTCGGCCTCGGGCGACACCGGTCGGGTGACGATCAGGGGCTTGCCCACGGCCAGGCGGTCGTAGATCATCGCGCTGATGTCGGTGATCGCCACGTCGGCCCCGGCGAGCTGCCAGCCCAGCGTCGGCCCGTCGTCGTACACGTGGTGCGCCGACGGGTCGGCGGCGTTCGCGGCCGTGATGGCGGCGACGATCCGCTGGTGGGCCGCCCGGTAGTCCGCGTCGAGCACACCGCTCCGAGGGTGCGGCCGGTACACCAGCCGGTGTCGTGCCGACGCCAGGACCTGCTCGGCGATCGTCGTGCCGTGGCTGGCAATCGACCCGTAGGCGGCCGCGGGACGGTCGCCCTCCCAGGTCGGTGCGTACAGCACGACGGTGCGGTCGTCCGCCGGGTACGGTGGCTCGCCGGCGAAGTGGTCCGCCTGGGGCCGACCGATCGCGATCGTCCGGGCGTCCAGGTCGTAGTCCCAGAGCGCGTCGGCGAGCCGGTCCCGGGCCGCGTCGCCGGCGATCAGCGCAGCGTCGTAGGCCTTGAACTGGTTCGTCGTCATGTACATCTTGTCGCTCTCGCCGTGGTTGACGAAGACGTGCCACATCCGCCCGTACCGCATCATCTGGAAGTTGCGGGCGTTCTGGTTGACGTAGAGCACCACCTTCGGCGCCTGCTCGGCGACGAAGCGCTCGAGGTCGACCACCTGCCGGGCGTAGACGACGGGGACGGGTGACTCGTCCGCCAACACCAGCATCGCTCCGGGGCTGCGGGACAGGATCGCCACCCCACGGTGCCGGGCCAGCTCGGCGAGCGGGCCGTACCACTGGCGGATCTGGTACATGTTCACCGGGCCGTCGGCGAAGTAGACCGCGATCTCGACGGTCCCCGGTGCCGGCATCGGCATCGAGGGCAACCGACCGGCCAGCTGCGACCGCGTCCGCCGCGACCGCCACAGCCGTTGCGCGAGCCGGATCGCGGTACGGGCGTCCTTGACGATGGCCATGCTGTGCTCCTGGGCGGTGGGTCGGACAGGTCGTTCGGTGCAGTCCGGGACGGACGGGAGGCGCGCCTCCCGTCCCTGTCAGACGACGGGTGGGCGGCCGGCCAGCGTCATCCGGCCGATCGTCAGCCAGCCCATCACGTGGACCGGCCCGCAGTCGGTGCGCCACCCCTCGGCGACGCCACCGAACCAGGTCGCGAGCCGCCGCGGCGACCGCCACCAGCGCAGCACCTGGATCGCGGCCCAGCTGCCGACGTACAGGGGCCGGAGCGCGGCGGGCAGGTTGCGCCGCGCCAGCCACACCCGGTTCCGGGCGTTGAGGCGGACGTACTCGCGGTGACGCGCCGGGTCGATCGCCGGGTGGTTCGCGACGAGCTCACCCGCGTACCAGGTGCGTCGTCCGGCGTCCCAGACCCGCCACGCGAGTTCGATGCCCTCGTGCGCGTAGAAGTACTCGGCTCCCCAACCGCCGACCGCCCGCCAGACGTCCATCGGCAGGACGACGGCGCCCTCCCAGACGGAGAACACCGGTGAGCTCTGCTCCGGGTCGCCCTTCCGGATCCGGGGCACCCAGCGTCGGGGGTTCGCCGACCCGGTCGGGTCGACCACCCGTGGCTGCACCAGCCCGAGCGACGGGTCGTGCTCGAACAGCGCGATGGCGTCGCGGAGGAACATCGGTGACGGGACCGAGGCGTCGTCGTCGAGGAAGAACACGTAGTCACCGTCGACCTCGGCGGCACCGGCGTTCCGGCCAGCGGGGATGCCGAGGTTCTCCGGCAGGGCGAGCGCCCGGACGCCCTCGGGAAGTCCGACCGGCTGCCACCCGTTGCCGACGCAGACCACGTCGAGCTCGACGCCCTGCTGCGCGAGCACGCTCTCGAGGCCCCGGCGCAGGTCCTCGGGTCGGTTGCCCTGTGACAGGCTCACCACGGCGACGCGCGGTCGGTCGCGGTGCGGCACCGCGCCCCGACGGAGCGTGCCGGGCCTCACGCGCGGACCCGCTTCGACGACATGATCGCCAGGAAGTGCCCGGCGGTCGCGAGGACGGCGAGCGGCAGGAGCGCCCCGACCAGGATCCGGTCGGCCAGCGGGTGTCCGATGACGAGCGCCAGCAGGGCGACGACGAACGTGATGATCGTCAGTTCGACCGAGTGGTACAGCCGGTGGAACGGCAGGAAGCGGGCGACGCGGCGGAGCGTCGCGAGCCGGGCGCCCGACGGCGCGGTGACCCCGTCGCGCCGGTCGGCGAGCTTCTCCATGCCGCCGTGCGCACGCGCCACGTGCACCATGTCGTTGAGGGCCTTGTTGAGGACGATGACCAGGCCGAGGGCGCAGCCGATCGTCGTCCACATCCAGTCGGCGCCGTGGATCGGCCACGTCGCCGCCCGGACGCCGAGTGCGATCGGGATGAGCCCCTCGGTCGTGTAGTGCCCGACCTTGTCGAGGAAGATGCCGGCCGGGGAACGGGTCCCGCGCCATCGGGCGACCTCGCCGTCGGAGCAGTCGACGAGCATCTGCAGCTGCCCGAGCGCGAGCGCGAGCAGCGCACCCCAGATGCCCGGGATGAGCAGCGCGGCCGCGGTGGACCACCCGACCAGGATCATCAGGCCGGTGACCTGGTTCGCGCTGACCCGGGTGTGCAGCAGCACCGACGTCAGGTACGGCGAGACGTCCCGCAGGTAGAGCGAGGCCGTCCAGTGCTCGGCGTTGGCTCGCGCACGGACCTCGTCCGGCTGGGCGACCGCCCGCAGTTCGGCGATCGAGGTCGGGCGGGTGAACCCGCGGGCGTCGCGGGGGTCCGGCTCGCCGCCGTTCCCGAGGTCGTCGTCGGCCATGTCGGTCACCGTCCCGTGTGCGTGGTCAGATCGGAGGTCCGCGTCAGGAACCCGATGATGAAGCCGACACCCCAGCCGACGTGGATGCACGGCAGCACGACGAGCAGCCACGCCCGCGTCGCCGGCACCGATCGCCGCGACACCGCGAGGGCACCGACGACGACGAAGAGCAGGTAGACCGCCGGGATCGCGAACCCGGTCATCGCCCACGCCAGCGGCGAGCCCAGGACCGCCCCGACGACACCGACGAGTCCGGCGACCAGCCCGAGGGCGACGGCCACGACCATCAGCGGCGGGACGAAGTAGCGCAGCCCGTTGCCGGCCGGGAACCGTCGTGCCAGTTCGCCGCGCCAGAGACCGGTGGCCACGAACTGACGCACCAGACGCTTCAGGCTCGGCCGCGGCCGGTAGGTGACGACGAGCTCCGGCGTGAACCAGACCGTGCCGCCCGTGGTCCGGAGGCGCCGGTTGAGCTCCCAGTCCTGCCCGCGCTTGATGCCCTCGTCGAAGAGACCGACCGCGAACAGGCGCTCACGTCGGAACACCCCGAGGTACGCCGTCTCAGCGGGGCCCGCCTGTCCACCGACGTGGTGCGGGGTCCCACCGAGGCCGACGCGGCTGCCGTAGGCGAGGGCCACGGCCTGCTCGAACGGCGTCCGCCCCTCGGCTCGCATGATGCCGCCGACGTTGTCGGCTCCGGACTCCTGCAGGGTCCGGACGGCGATGCGCGTGTAGTCGGGAGGAAGGACACTGTGCGCGTCGACCCGCACCACGATCGGGTGCTCGGAGGCACGGATCGCGACGTTGAGACCGGCGGGCGTCGACCCGACGGGGTTGTCGACCGCCCGGATCCGCGGGTCGGCGGCGCTCATCTCGGCGACGAGTTCGTTCGTGCCGTCGATCGACGGACCCAGGGCAAGGATGACCTCGAACGGCCCGGTGTAGTCCTGGTCGAGCAGGCTGCCCACCGCGGCGCGGACCTCGGTCACCTCGTTGAGGACGGGCATGACGTAGGAGACACCCGGCAGGGCCTGTCCGTCGTGCTGCATGTGATCCTCGGGGTCCGGCGGGCGCGACACGACCCGGTGGGGCCGCCCCGCAGAGCGGACCGAGCCTATCAAGCACCCGCGGCGGGCACCTGGCCGCCCCCTGGACCGAGGCCGCGGAGCCGGTCCCGTCGAGCCGGTCCGGCGGTGCTGCCCGGTCCCGTCCGTGCCCCGGACGGACGGGAGGCCCGCCACCGGACTGGTGGCGGGCCTCCCGTCATGGGATCGGCCGGGTCACTTCGAGCTGTCGTAGGTCCCCAGCTGGACGTCGGCGGTCCGGGTCTCCCCGTTGCGGACGTAGGTGACCTTCGTCGTGGCACCACCGGCGAAGAAGCGGACCTGGGCCGTGAGGTCCGTCGCGTCGGCGATCGTGGCGTCGCCGAGCTTCGTGACGACGTCGCCCTTCTGCAGCCCGGCGTCGGCGGCCGCACCACCGGAGACGACCGACTTGATGAGGGCGCCGACCTGCGAGGCGTTGGCGTCCTCCGTCGCGTCACCGACCGATGCACCGAGCAGGCCGTGCGTGGCCTTGCCGTTGTCGACGATCTCGGACGCGACGCGCTTCACCAGGTTCGACGGGATCGAGAACCCGACGCCGATGCTGCCCGACTGGGCGCTCGACGAGCTCGAGCTGCCGGCGCTGGCGATGGCGACGTTGATGCCGATCAGCCGGCCCTTGTCGTCGAGCAGCGCACCGCCCGAGTTGCCGGGGTTGATCGACGCGTCGGTCTGGATCACCGGCAGGGACACCGTGGTGCTCGCCGAGGAACTGCTGCCGTTGTCGCCGTTGCCCCAGAAGTCGAACGGGCCGTTGCCGTTGTTGCCCTGGCCCTCGTTCGAGTCGCCGCCCGCGTTCGGGTCGCTCGACGTCACCTGGATGCTGCGGTTCAAGGTCGAGACGATGCCGTCCGTGACGGTGTTCGACAGCCCCAGCGGAGCACCGATCGCAACGGCGGTGTCACCGACGTTGAGCTTCGACGAGTCGGCGAAGTCCATCGGGGTGAGGTCCGGCGCGTCGATCTTGATGACCGCGAGGTCCACCGTCGGATCGGTGCCGACGAGCTTGCCCTTGTAGACGCGGCCGTTCGAGGTCGTCACCGAGATGGTGCCGCTCGAGCTGTCGCCGTCGAGCGTCACCACGTGGGTGTTCGTGACGATGTAGCCGTCCTTGTTCAGGATGACGCCGGAACCGGTGCCGGCTTCGCTGCTCGCCGAGACGTTGATCGTGACGACGGAGGGAGTGGCCTTCGCGGCGACCGCGGTCACGACGGTGGCCGAGTCGTAGTCGTTGACGGTCAGGTTCCCGCCGCTCTGCGAGGTGCCGGAGCCACTCGAGGTGGCGTTGCCGTCGGTGGCCGAGTCGGCGGCCCAGACGATGCCGCCGCCGACGAGCCCGCCGACCAGAGCGATCGCCACGGCAGGCAGGAGGAGCCTGTTGCGGCCGGGACGCTCGCGGGTGGTGGTGCCGGTCGACGCCGGAGCGCCGGAGAAGTAGTGGCCGTTCGCACGCTGCTGGTCCGCGGCGTCACCGAACGAGCTCGTCGCGGAGGAGGGCGCCTGGTCGGACGACGGGGTCGGGGCCGCGGCGCCGGAGTACTCGCCGTAGCGTGGGCGGTCCTGGCCGTACTGGCTCTGCTGTCCGTACTGGCCCTGCTGGCCGTACTGGCCGTACTGCGACGTCTGGCCGTACTGACCCTGCTGGCCGTACTGCGACGCGTCGCCGTACTGGCCCTGGCCGTACTGGCCCTGGCCGTACTGGCCCTGGCCGTACTGCGCGTCCTGGCCGTACTGACCCTGCTGCCCGTACTGACCCTGCTGCGAGTACTGGCCGTACTGCCCGTACGTCGCGTCCTGAGCGTCGTAGCCGTTCTGGGCGTCGTGCCCGGCCCGGCCGTACTCGGCGGTCGCCGTGGCGTCCGAGGACGACCCGCCGCCGAAGGTCGGGTACGGGGTCGTGTACTGCTCGGTCGGGTGGTCGGAGGCGACCGTGTGCTCGCCCTCCGCTCCGGGAGTCGTCCCCACCACGTCCGTGTCGTCGGCGTCGCGGTGCCCGTGCTGGCTGCCGTTCGCCTCGTCCGGACCGGTGGTCTCGTCGCGACGGTCGTCGTCGCCGTGCCCGTTGGGCGTGGTGTCGCTCATGCTGGACGTGCTCCTTTCAAGCCCCTGCAGTCTCCACCACCGACCTGGGCGGTCATGATGGCGCACCTGCGAGGTGGCCAAGCCGATCGTATGCGTCCGCTGTGTGCGCGGTCCGCGCAGGAGGCCCGGGGCTCCCGGGCCGGTACGGGGCGGACGCTAGGTTGGTGCCAGCGTGCGCCGCGCCTCCCGGCCGGTGCCCCGACGTCGAGAGGGGTCGCTCATGCGGCAGACCGGTCCGTGGCTGCGAGCCGCCGAGGGCGCCATGCTCCTGGGAGCCGACGGGGTGCCGGCACCGACCGTCTTCGCCGAGATGAGCGCCCTGGCGGCGGCGACCGGGGCGATCAACCTGGGGCAGGGCTTCCCCGACGAGGACGGTCCGGTCGAGGTGCTGGAGGCCGCGGTCCGCGCGATCCGCACCGGTGCGAACCAGTACCCACCGGGCCGTGGCACGCCGGACCTGCGCGCTGCCGTCGCGGAACACCAGGCACGGTGGTACGGCCTGGACGTCGATCCCGACCGGGAGGTCCTGGTCACCGCTGGCGCGACCGAGGCCCTCGCCGCCACCCTGCTCGCCCTGGTCGAGCCCGGCGACGAGGTCATCACCTTCGAGCCGTTCTACGACGCCTACGGTGCCCTCATCCGCCTGGCCGGTGCGACGCACGTCACCGTCCCGCTCCGGGCCCCGGACTTCCTGCCGGACGAGGCGGACCTGCGTGCCGCGTTCTCCGACCGCACCCGCGTCGTCCTCGTGAACACCCCGCACAACCCCACCGGTCGGGTACTGCCGGTCGAGGTCCTCCGCACCGTGGTCGAGCTCGCCGAGCGGTCCGACGCGGTCATCGTCACCGACGAGGTCTACGAGCACCTGACGTTCGCCGGCACGCACGTCCCGCCGGTCACACTCCCCGGGGCACGCGAACGGACCGTGTCGATCTCCAGCGCCGGCAAGACCTTCAACACGACGGGGTGGAAGATCGGCTGGCTCACCGCTCCCCCGGCGCTGGTCCAGGCCATCACGACCGTCAAGCAGTACTTGACGTTCGTCAACGGGGCGCCGTTCCAACCGGCGATCGCCACCGGGCTGCGACTGCCCGACGCGGTGTTCGCCGGCATCGCGGCCGATCTCGGGGCGAAGCAGGAGATCCTGGCCGAGGGCCTCGCCGCCGCCGGCTTCGACGTCCTCCGGCCGGACGCCGGCTACTTCGTCATCGCGGACGCGGCACCCCTCGGGTACGACGACGCCCGGGCGCTCTGCCTGGAGCTCCCGGGGATCGCCGGCGTCGTCGGTGTGCCCGTGTCCGCGTTCGTCCGGCCCGACCACGTCGACGGGTACCGGTCCCTCATCCGGTTCGCCTTCTGCAAGCGGCGGTCGGTGCTCGAGGAGGCCGTGGCCCGGCTGGCGGGGCTCCCGGCGGCTGTCTGAGCGCCTCCCGGCGACCCGTCGGCGGCGGTCGCCCGGCTGCGCTGTCGCCCTCAGCCCCGCGCGCGCACGTCGTACCGGCGGAGTGACAGGGACGGGTTGACGGTCCGCACGCGCGCGGTGACCGCGGTGTCGACGGTCGTGACCAGCAGCCCGGGCTCGGCCCCGAGCGCGGCGACGGCGGTGCCGGTGGGGTCGAGTGCGACCGATCCCCCGATGCCGACGGGCGGCGCCTGCCCGACGCCGAGCACCCACACCGTGTTCTCGATCGCCCGCGCCGTGAGCAGCGTCCGCCAGTGGTGCTCCTTGCCCGGCCCGCGCACCCACTCCGCCGGGACGACCACCACGTCGGCAGCACCGTGCTCCGGCGTCGCCAGGCGGCGCGTGACCTCGGGGAAGCGCAGGTCGTAGCAGGTCTCCAGCCCGACCCGGACGCCGTCGAACGTGAACACCGGCAGCTGCTCCGGGTCGCCGGGCTCGATGTGGTCGGACTCGCGGGAGCCGAAGGCGTCGTAGAGGTGCACCTTCCGGTACGTGCTGACGAGCGAACCGTCCGGAGCGATCGCCACGAGGGTGTTGCGGAAGCGGTCCGCGGTCTCCCCCGCCTCGGCGACGCCGACCACGAGCGCGATCCCGGTGCTGCGCGCGATCCGGCGGAGTCCCGTCACGAAGGGACCGTCGAGTGGTTGGGCTGCCGCGACGAACCGGTCGTCGATCTCCGGGGTGAAGTACGACGTGTACTCGGGGGTGACCAGGAGCCGCGCGCCCCGGTCCACCGCGTCGATCGCGGCCGCCCGCACGGTCTCGAGGTTCGCCGCGGGGTCGTCCACGGGGGCGAACTGGGCTGCCGCGATCGTCAGGGTCGTCACGGTGTCAGGGTAACCGCACGTCCGCCCGACAGCCCCGGACGTCGGCCCGTCAGTGCTGAGCGTCGGCCCGTCGGCGCTGGGCGTCGGCCCGTCAGCACCGGACGTCGAGGACGTCGAACGAACGCCGCAGGATCGCGACCACGTCGTCGTCGCCCGTTGCCCAGGTCGTGATCGACACGTCGAAGCACGCGAGCGCCGCCTGCACGATCGTCCGCGCACGCAGGTCGGTGTCCGTCCCGCGGAGACGATCGGCGACCAGTGGTGTGAGCGCCTCGGCCCACGCCTGGTGCTTCTCCAGGTTCCGCGCACGGAGCGACGGTGTGCTCGTCATCACCCGGACGGAACGACGTCCGGTCTCCGGGTCGTCGCCGCCGTGCACGAGCATCGTCGCGAAGGACTCGCGCAGGGCCGTCCAGACGGGCCCCTCGTCCGGCTGGTCACGGAACGCCGCGGCGAGGGCGTCTCGGTGCCGTGCCGGATCGCCGATGACCGCGTCCTCCTTCGCCGGGAAGTACCGGTGGAAGCTCCGAGCCGAGATCCCTGCCTCGGCCGCCACCTGCTCGACGGTGACCCGGTCGAAGCCGTCCGCGTCGAAGCGGGCGATGGCCACCGCGGCGATGCGCGCCCGGACGGCGTCGCGCGTGATGTCGCGCAGCACGTTCCGCGTCGGCGTCGTCGTCTCGCTCATGGTGCGAGTCTACCGCGATGACAGGATGAGCCGCACTTGACACTCTCTGCCAGGATCGGCGTAGTCTGCCAACAGACATCCACTCGAGAGGAGAACGACATGCAGCAACGCACACTCGGACGACAGGGCCTCGTCGTCAGCGCGATCGGCTACGGCGCGATGGGGACGACCTTCGCGTACGGGCCCGGCGACGACACCGAGTCGATCACCGCGATCCGGCACGCCCACGAACTCGGTGTGACCCACTTCGACACCGCGGAGCTCTACGGGTGGGGAACGGGCGAACGCCTGCTCGGCGCCGCCCTCGCACCGATCCGCGACGAGGTCACCATCGCGACGAAGTTCGGCTTCACGCCCGACACCTTCGCCCCGAACTCGCAGCTCGACCACATCCGGCAGGTCGTCGACGCGAGCCTGCGCAACCTCGGTACCGACTCGATCGACGTGCTCTACCAGCACGTGCATGACCCCCGGGTACCGATCGAGGACGTCGTCGGCGTCATGCAGGAGTTCGTGCAGGCCGGCAAGGTCCGTTACCTCGGGCTGTCGAACACGGACGCGGGCAACATCCGCCGGGCACACTCGGTGCATCCGATCTCCGTGCTGCAGACGGAGTACTCGGTCTTCGCCCGCGAGTCCGAGGAGCTGTTCCCCGTCGTGGACGAGCTCGGCATCGGCCTCGTCGCCTACTCACCCCTGGCGCGCGGCTTCCTCAGCGGAGCCGTGCAGCCGCGGAGCGCGTACGCGGCGGACGACATCCGGCAGTGGCTGGAGTGGTGGGCACCCGAGCACTGGGACGCCAACACCGCGGTCGTCGACGGCCTGACCGAGCTCGCCGACGAGAAGGGCATCTCGCTCTCCCAGCTCGCGCTCGCGTGGATCCTCGCGCAACGCGACGACATCGTGCCCATCCCAGGGTCGCGCAACCCGCGGCGCGTCGCGGAGAACGTCGCCGCCGCCGAGGTGGCCCTGTCCGCGGACGAGCTCGCGCGCATCGACGTCCTCGGACGCGGCGTCCGTGGCGCACGCGCGACGAGCTGAGGAACAGCGCGAGGCCACGACTCGGCCCGGTGACGGACGGGAGGCCCGGTGCCAGCTGGCACCGGGCCTCCTGTCCGTCACCACAGCCATTTCGGCCCCGCCGGCGATCGCGCCGTATTGGACAGCGAACACGGCCAGCCAAGTCTGCGGTGAACGCGAAGAAGCCCCGGTCCGTGAGGACCGGGGCTTCTCGTGTCGCATTGGTTGCGGGGGCAGGATTTGAACCTACGACCTCTGGGTTATGAGCCCAGCGAGCTACCGAACTGCTCCACCCCGCGGCACATGGAAAACACTACACGGACCCGAGCGGGGTGCCAAATCGAGCACCCCGCTCGGCGTGTTCAGCCCTGCGGGGCGCTGCTGCCCTCCGCGGCGATGGCGGCCTCGATGGCCTCCTGCAGCTGCTTGTCGGCCTCGGCCGCCGCGACCAGGTCGTTGTCGGCGTACGCCTGCTCGCGAGCCCGGAGTGCCTTGTCGGCGTCGGAGAGCGCCTGCTGCACGTCGGGGTCCGTGCTGCCCGCGGACGAACCGCCCGTGGCGCCACCCGTCGCACCGCCGGTGGAGCTGCCACCGGTCGAGCTGCCACCGGTCGACGTGCCCGACCCGGTGTCCGCCGAGTCCGAACCGGAACCGGATGCGGCACCGGAGTCACCCGCGGCCGCCCCGGAGTTGCCGCCGAAGAGCTCGTCGAGTGCCTGGTCGAGGGTGTCCTCGAACGCGATCTTGTCGCCGAAGGCCACCAGGACCTTCTGCAGCAGCGGGTACGAACCACTCGAGGTGGACTGCACGTACACCGGCTGGACGTACAGGAAGCCGCCGCCCACCGGCAGGGTCAGCAGGTTGCCCTGCTTCACCGTGCTGTTCCCGCGCTTCAGGATGTTGAGCTCCTGCGACACGGTCGGGTCCGAGTTGAACAGGTTCTGCACCTGGGACGGTCCGGGGATGCTGTCGGTCTTCGGGATCGTCAGCAGCGTCAGCTTGCCGTAGCCCTTGCCCTTCTTGCCCTTGCCCGCCCCACTGGCGTCCGACCCGACGGCCAGGTAGCCGGTCAGGACGTTCCGGGCGTTCGACGACGAGTTCTGCTTCGGGATGTACGTGCTGTAGAGCGAGTACGCCGTGCCGGAGCCGGGGACCTTCATCGTCAGGTAGTACGGGTCCTGCTGATCCGGGTTCGTCGCGGTGGTCTGCGTCCCGAGCGCGTTCGTCGTGGTCGTGTTCGTCCCCGAGCCGGAGCCGGCCGAGTCGGAGTCACCCGCGCTCGTCGACGTCGAGGTCGGGTCGACCGGGGTCGTCCACGCGTCGTCGCCCGAGTAGAACGAGTTGGCGTTGGTGACGTGGTAGGTGCCGAGGATGCTGCGCTGGACCTTGAAGAGGTCCGTCGGGTAGCGGACGTGCGACAGCAGGTCGGCGCTCATCGAGGAGACCGGCTGCAGCGACGTCGGGAAGATCTTCTGCCAGGTCTTCAGCACCGGATCGGTGGTGTCCCAGGCGTAGAGCGTGACCTTGCCCGTGTAGGCGTCGACCGTGGCCTTGACCGAGTTCCGGATGTAGTTCACCTGGTCGGTGCGGAAGCTGCCGGTGTCGGTGCCGTTGATGCTGTCCGTCATGCTCTGGCTCTGCGAGTACGGGTACGCGTTGCTCGTGGTGTACCCGTCGACGACCCACTGGATGCGGTTGTCGACGATCGCCGGGTAGGCGTCCTTGTCGAGCTTCAGGTAGGGCGCGACCTTGCCGACGCGCTGCACCGGGTCACGGTCGTAGAGGATCTGCGAGTCCGCGTTCACGGCGTTCGAGAGCAGGATCTGCTCAGACTGGAACTTGGCTGCGTAGACCAGACGGTTGAAGAAGTTGCCGATCGTCGGACCACCGTCGGCCGCGTAGGTCGTGGTGGCGTTGCCGTCGTTGTCGTCCGATCCGGACGGGTAGTCCAGCTCGACGTCCTTGGTGCCCTTCGGCGCCCCGACGATCGAGTACGCGGGCGAGTTCTCACCGAAGTACACGCGCGGCTGGTACTTGCCGAGGTCGCCGCCGGCGGGGATGCCCGACTCGATGAAGACCGGCTTGCCGTCGCTGGCACGCTGGTTGCCGTACGCCGCGACGACGCCGTAGCCGTGGGTGTAGACGAACGTGCGGTTGTACTGCGTCGCCGACGAGCCGAGCCCGTCGAGGTCGATGTCGCGGACGGCCAGGACGGTGTCCTCGGTCTTCCCGTCGACCTGGTAGCGGTCGACGTCCAGCTGGTCCGGGAACTGGTAGTACTGCCGGTACTGCTGCAGCTGGCTGTACGTGTCAGCGACGATCTTCGGGTCGATGATGCGGATGTTCGCGGTGGTCTGGGCGTCCTCCGAGAGCGCACCCGACGTCGCCGTGGTGGTCGCGTCGTAGTCGCGTTCCTTGACACCCGCGACGTCGTAGGCGTCCCTGGTGGCGTCGATGTTCCGTTGGATGAACGCCGACTCGAACGACCGCTCACTCGGTGCGACCTGGAGGCGCTGGACGATCCACGGGTAGATGCCGCCGATGACGATCGCCGCGACCAGGAGCAGGCCCGTGCCGACGATCGAGATGCGCCAGCGGCCGATGACCGCCGTCACGATGAACAGGATCGCCACGATCGCGGCGATGCCGGCCATGATCTCGCGACCCGGGATGGTCGCGTTCACCTCGGTGTACTGCGCTCCGGTGATCAGCGAGTTGTCCTTGGTCAACGCGGCGTACTGGTCGAGCCACAGGCTGGCTGCCTGCAGGGCGATGTAGACGCCTGCCGTGACAGCGAGCTGGACACGGGCGGCACGCGAGATCCGGACCTCGCGGCCACCGAAGCGGAGCGCCCCGTACAGGTACGTGGCGGCCAGGGCGGCGAGCCCGGCGATCAGGACGACCGCGGACGAGTACGCCACGACGGCACGCCAGAACGGCAGCTCGAAGACGTAGAAGCCGATGTCGAGACCGAACTGCGGGTCCGTCTTGCCGAAGGGCGTGCGGTTGAAGTACTCCAGCACCATGCTCCAGCGCGGGGCCGTCGCGAGACCGGCGAAGACGCCGAGCACCGCGGGGATGCCGAGCATGACGACGCGGCGCAGCGGTTCGATGACCTGCTGGTAGCGGTCGAGCTGCGAGTTGAGCTTCGCGTAGACCGGACGGAACCGGAAGGCGAGCGTGATGCTCAGCCACACCGGGACCGCCATGCCCAGGAACCCGGCGACGAACATCGCCGTCCCGGCGAGCCACCTGGTGGTCAGGACCCGCTCGAACCCGAGCTGCGTGAACCACGCGTAGTCGGTGTAGAGGCTGGCGAAGATGAAGAAGCCGATCACCAGTGCGGCCAGCACGATGATCGTGACCACGATCGGGACTCGCGGCGAGCGCCGTCCCGCGGTGGTCGAGGGGTTCGTCACTTGTTGTGCTCCAGACGTGTCGGACCGGCGGCGCCGGCAGGCCGAGCCGTCAGTGCTGACGATCCTATTCGCCCCGGCCGACAGTGAACCTGTGCCGCGTCTCAGGAAGTCGCCACGTTCCTCCCGTCCGGCCGGGAGGCCCGTCCCCCGTCCGACCGGGCGCTCAGGTCGTGCAGCGCTCCAGACCGGCGGTGCTGCGGCCGGCGGCGATCGTCTGCAGGTCGGTGACGGCCTGGTCGAGGGTGGAGACGGCGTAGACGTCGAGGCCCGCCGGCACGTGTCCGACGACCTCGTCGCAGTTCGTCTTCGGCGCGAGGAACACGGTGGCGCCGGCCGCTTCGGCACCGTAGAGCTTCTGGCGGATCCCGCCGATGGGCCCGACCTCGCCGTCGGCCGTGATCGTGCCGGTGCCCGCAACGTGTCGGCCGCCGTTGAGCTTGCCCGGCGTGATCTCGTCGATGATCCCGAGCGCGAACATCATGCCGGCCGAGGGGCCGCCGACGTCCTGGAGCTCGATGTCGACGTCGAAGGGGAAGTCGTAGTGCTCGACGACCCCGACGCCGATGAGCGCCGTGCCCTGCTCGGAGCGGGGCGTCAGCGAGAGCTCGCGGGTCGCGCCGTCACGCTCGACCGTGACCGTCGCGGGCGACGAGGTGCCGTGCTCCGCGACGAGCTCGCGCAGCGTCGTCGCGTCGGCGTTGGTGCGGAGGGACTTCCCGTCGAAGGCGGTGACGACGTCCCCGGTCCGGACCACACCCTCGGCAGCGGAGCCGTCCTGGATGCTGCCGACCTCGAGCTCGGTCGGGATCCGGTACCCCTGGTGGATCAGGGCGGCGGCGACGGCGGACTGCTGCGAGTTCGTCATGTCTGCGGCGTCCTGCTTGTTGACCTGGTCGGTCGAGGTGCCGGGCGGGTAGATCGCGCTGGCCGGCACGACCGCCTGCGACTTCGTGAACAGTGCGCGGACGACGCTGGTCCACGAGGGCCGCTCGGTCGCGGTGCCCTGCACGCTCACCGTGAGCATGTCGAGCGCGCCGGAGGTCGGGTACGTGCGGTGTCCGTCGACCTGGATGAGTTCGACGTCCTTCGCGTCCTTGCCGGTCCCCTGCCGCTGGGTGCCGATCGTGTTGAACACCGGGCCGGGCATCTCGATGACGTACGGGCTCGGCAGCACGCTCGCGACCAGACCCAGCACGACGGCTCCGGCGACGAAGACCCACCCGACCGTCCGCGATCGCGAACGACGACGGGGAGCGGGGGCGAAGAGGGTCACGCAGGGTCCTTCCGGAGGCTGTTCGCCCACGGCGCAGCCGTCCGGGCGGATGCCCGGGCCGGTCCCAGGTCCGGGCCCGCGGGCAGCGGTTAGCGTAGTCGGCATGCCTGATGAACCGCAGCCGGGGCCGGACGACGACTTCCAGGAGATGCTCCGCAAGCTCCTGTCCGGCGAGGGGCAGATCGACCCGTCGCAGCTCGCCGGTGCCGCCGGCCTGCCGAACGACCCCGCCGCCGTCGCCGAACTGATGAGCCAACTCCAGCGTGCCGCGCAGACCGGGTCGGACGGCATCGACTTCACGGTGACGGCCGACCGTGCCGCCACCATCGCACGGGAGGGCGCCGAGCCGCTCGACCCCGCGACCGCCCAGGCGTCGGCTCAGGCGTTCCAGGTCGCCGCCCTCTGGCTCGACGAGGTCACCACGGTGGCGGAGCTGACCGCCACGCCGAGCGTCTACACCCGCGAGCAGTGGGCGAAGGCGACGGCCCCGGTGTGGTCGCAGATCGCCGAACCCGTCGCATCGAGCATCGCGACCGCCCTCACCGAGGCCATCGACCAGCGCGCGCCGGAGGAGCTCAAGGCGATGCTCGGCGACGTCTCGAAGGCGATGCGCGGTGTCGGTGGAGCGCTCTTCGCGATCCAGCTCGGCCAGGTGGTCGGACAGCTCGCGAAAGAGGTCGTGTCCGGCGGCGACGTCGGCGTGCCGCTGCTCGACGAACAGGTCGCCGCCCTGGTGCCGCAGAACGTCGCCGAGTTCGCCGACGGGCTCGACGTCCCGGTCGACGAGGTCCGCATCTACCTGGCGGTGCGCGAGCTCGCACACGCCCGGCTGTTCCGCTCGGCCCGCTGGCTCCGCCTGCACATCATCTCGTCGATCACCGAGTACGCGAAGGGCGTCCACATCCCGTTCGACCGGGTCGAGGAATCGCTGTCCGGCATCGACCCGACCGACCAGGAGCAGCTGCGTGACGCGCTGGCCTCCGGAGCGCTCATCCCGCCGCGGACGCCCGAGCAGGACGCCGCCCTCGCCCGGCTCGAGACGATGCTCGCCCTGGTCGAGGGCTGGGTCGACACCGTCACGGCCGCCGCCACCGCGCGTCTCCCCCGCGCCGGTGCGATCGCGGAGATGGTCCGGCGTCGCCGTGCCGCGGGTGGTCCCGCAGAGTCGGCGTTCGCCACGCTGGTCGGCCTGGAGCTCCGCCCCCGCCGACTGCGCGAGGCCGCCGCGATGTGGCAGCGCGTGACCGACGAGCTCGGCGCCGACCAGCGCGACGCGCTCTGGGCCGCGTTCGACCTGGTGCCCGGCTCGGACGACATCGACGCGCCGGAGTCGCTCGTCGCCCGGCTGCGGGATCCGTCGCAGTCCGCCGAGGACGACGCGTTCGACCGTGCGCTCGAGGACCTGCTCAACGACGCGACCGACGACCGTCCACACGAGGACGAGGCGGGCGGGATCGACGAGACCGGCGAGGACGGCAGCGCCGGTGGCCCGGCTGACGGCCCGGTCGGCGGCCCGCAGCAGCAGTAGTCGTCCCGGACGGGAGGCGCATCCCGCCTCCCGTCCACACCCGCCGGTACGCCGGGGTTCTCCACAGATCGCGCTGCCCGCCGCCGCCGGAGTCCGTGGTGCGCCAGCGTTGACGACATGGGCATCCGCATCGATCCGTCGCTCGAGTTCGTGTGGCGCGACCCGTGCACCGTGCAGCTCGGGGTCGACCCGCCCCGCGCCGTGGTGCCGGTCCCGACCACGGCCGAGGAACGGTTCCTCTGCGCGCTGCGACGCGAGACCGCCCGTGACGTGATGGCCGGGCTCGCTCGGAGCGTCGGGTGCGCACCGGCCGCCGCCGCACGCGTCCTGGGTGACGCTGCCGCCGCGGTCGTCGACATGCTGCCGGAACCCCTCGCCCGGGTCGAGGTCGCCGGGGCCGGGTCCCTCGCGGACGAACTCGACCGGATGCTCACCGGGGACGGTGTGACCGTCGTCCGGACCCTCACACCGCGGGGCGGGCCGGTGCCCGAGCCGGACCCGCCTCCGGCGCTGGCGGTCCTCGTCGCCGACCACGTCACCGATCCGACGGTCCGTGCAGCCTGGACCCGGCGCTCGGTGCCGCACCTGCCGGTCGTGGTCGGGGACGGTCGGGTGCGCGTCGGGCCGTTCCTGGTGCCGGGAGCCGGCCCGTGCCTCCAGTGCGTGGAGCTCGAGCGCACCGATGCGGACCCCGCGTGGCCGGCGATCGCGGCGCAGGTGTGGGGGCGGCCGGCGGCGGCGCTGTCACCGTGGCGCGCGGCGACCGTCGCGGCGACGGTGACCCGTTCGGTCCTCGACCGACTCCCCCTGGTGGTGCAGCGGCCGGACGCCGAGCAGCTGGTGTTCGACCGCACCGATCTGTCGGTCACGCGCCGGTGGGTCGCTCCGCATCCGCGGTGTGCGTGCCGATCGTTGCCAGGAACCGACTCGCCACCCGGGGTCCGCCCCGTGACGAGCCCTGCGCCGACCACGTCATGGTCAGGGAACGACGAGCACGGGTGATGCCGACGTAGAACAGACGACGCTCTTCGTCGATGCCGTCGTCGGTGGTGGCGTAGGAGATGGGCAGCAACCCCTCGGCGACGCCGGCGAGCACCACGTGCGGCCACTCCAGGCCCTTCGACGAGTGCAGCGTCGCGAGCGTGACGGCGTCGAGCTCCGGCTCGTGGTGGGTTGCCGCGCGGTCGACCAGGTCGGCGGTGAACTGCTGCATGGTCGTGCCGGCGGGCGCTGCCTCGGCGAGCTGCATGATCGCCTGCAGGGCCTCCCACTGCTCACGGACCGCTCCGGTGCCCTCGGGCGCGGTGCGGGTCCAGCCGCTGATCTGCAGGACGAGCTCCACACGTCGCAGCAGCTCGTCGTCGGTCTGCCGGACCGCCTCGCCGCGCATGTGGTGCACCGCGAGCTTGACCTCCGGCCGGTCGAAGAAGCGTTTGCCGCCCTGCACCCGGTACGGGATCCCGTTGCGGGCGAGCGCCGACTCGATCGCGGCGGACTGTGCGCCGACGCGGAACAGCACCGCACAGTCGCCGTACGCGGCACCGCCGGTCACCAGTTCGGCGATCCGGCGGGCGATGGTCGCGGCCTCGTCACCGTCGTGCACGCAGGGCAGCACGACCGGGTCGGGTCCGGGCGTGGTCTCCTGCGCGACGAGGTCCAGCGCTCCCGGCTGCCCGCGCATCAGGGCGTTCGCGGCGTGCACGACCTCCCGAGTGGACCGGTAGTTCCGCTCGAGCCGGAGGACGGACGCGCGTGGGAACTCCGACCCGAAACCGAGCAGGTAGCGGCTCGACGCTCCCGTGAACGAGTAGATCGTCTGGCTGGCGTCCCCGACGACGCACAGGTCGTCCCGACCGCCGAGCCAGGCCCGGAGCAGGTCGTGCTGCACGGGCGAGACGTCCTGGTACTCGTCCACCACGAAGAACCGGTACTGCTGCCGGACGTAGGACGCCACCCGGGGCTCGGACTCCACCATGCCGAGGGTCAGCAGGAGCACGTCCTCGAAGTCCATCTGTCGGCGGTCGTCCTTGAGCCGCTCGTAGGCGCGCATCAGGTCGACGACCCGCGACGGCGAGGTGTCCCGTGGCATGGTGCGCTCGGGTGCGGCCGCTTCGTACTCGTCGTAGGTGAGCCGCTGCACCTTCCGCCACTCGACCTCGCCGGCCAGGTCCCGCAGCGTCGGGGTGTCGACCCGTAGGCCGATCGTGTCGGCCGCGTGCGCGATCACCCGGCCCTTCGACTCTACGAGTCCGGGGGCGTGGCCGCCGACGGTGTCCGGCCAGAAGTACCCGAGCTGCGACATCGCCGCCGCGTGGAACGTCCGGGCCTGCACGGCTCCGGCGCCCAGGGCACGCAGCCGGGAGCGCAGTTCACCGGCCGCGCGGGTGGTGAAGGTCAGGGCCAGGACGTGGTTCGGCGAGTAGGTGCCGGTCGCGACGCCGTACGCGATCCGGTGGGTGATCGCTCGGGTCTTGCCCGTGCCGGCGCCGGCCAGGACCGCGACCGGCCCGAGGAGCGTCCGGGCGACGGTGCGCTGATCCGCGTCGAGCGCGGCGAGCAGGGCGTCCGGCGACGGGGTCGTCGGGTCGGCGGGACCGGCTGCGAGGGTCACGGCAGGTCGAGCGGCCCGCCGTACCACTCCTCGATGATCACGCGGGCGATGGAGGTCCGGCCGGGCAGCAGGACGGTCTTCCCGGCCTGGTCGCGGATCTCGTCCCGCGAGAACCAGCGGACGTCGATGATCTCCACCCCGTCGGGGCGGGCGGTGGACGGGTCGCCGTCGACCGCCCGGGCACGGAACCCGACCATGAGCGACGCGGGGAACGGCCACGGCTGCGAGCCGAGGTACTCGGGCTCCTCGATGCTGACGCCGGCCTCTTCGAAGACCTCGCGGCGGACGGCGTCCTCGAGGGACTCCCCCGGCTCGACGAACCCGGCGAGCAACGAGTACCGGTTCGCGTCCCAGGCGGCGTTCGAGCCGAGCAGGATCCGGTCCTGCCCGTCGGTGATCCCGACGATGATCGCGGCATCGGTGCGGGGGAAGTGCTGGTGACCCTCGGGGTCACGGCGGACCCAGCCGCCCACGGTGGACTCGGTCGGCGAACCGGTGCGCGGCGAGAACCCGTGCACGGCGTGCCAGTTCGCCATCGCGACGGCCTCGACCGCCAGACCCTGGTCGCGGGCGGAGAGTTCGGTGCCGAACATGCGGAGGTTCTCCCACACGTCGGTGTCCGGTTCGATCCGGGCGGCCGCCGCGTCGTCGACGAGCGCCGCGACGAAGCGGGTGCCCGCCGGGGCGTCCGGGGCATCGCTGACCGCACGACCGAGGTACAGCAGGGTGGCGTCGTCCGGCACCTGGTCGGCGTCGACGAACCGCAGCGTGCCGTCGGCGTTCCGCAGCATCGCGCCGCCGTGGACGGGCAGGAAGCGCGTGGTCGGGTCGGCGCGCAGCACCCGCTCGAGGTCGGGCGTGGAACGGTGCTCTGCGTCGCGGTCGAGCTCGTTGCGGGCGAGCGGCAGCCGGGCGGCGAACTCCACGGTCACACGGATCTCCTGGTGGTCGACACGTCCCGGGTCAGCGTGGCGCGCACCGATCGGATGCGCCGCGGACCTACCCTGTTGGGCATGGCGGGATCGCAGTTCACTCTAGCCGCGTTGGCGACCACGGCCGTGCCCGGACTGGTCCTGACCGGCACACGCACGCTCGGCTCGGTGGCCGGTGGCGACTACGAGTCGGCCGTCGTCCGCGACGTCGACGGACGGTCCTCGGCGATCCGCCGGCCCCGGAACCAGCGGGCTGAAGCGCGTCAGTCCGCCGACCTCGTCGCGATCCGCGCCCTGAGCGCCGGGATCCGCACGCGCCTCCCGTTCGCCGTCCCGGAGTACCGCGGCCAGGCACCCATCGGGTCGACCCGAGCCATCCTGACCTCCTACGTCGAGGGCGAGCACCCCGCGCTCCGTGACCTGACCGACCGGCCCGAGCTCGCCACCAGCGTCGGCCGGGCGATCGCCGCACTGCACGTCCTGCCGACGAGCTTCGTCACCGACGCCGGCCTACCGTCCCTCACCCCCTTCGAGGTGCTGCGGTCCGCGGTGTCCGTGATGGACCGCGCCGTCGCGACGAAGCTGGTGCCGGACGCGCTCCGGGAACGCTGGGAGGGCGCCGCCCGTGACCAGCAGCTGTGGCAGTTCACGCCCACGGTCGTGCACGGGTCGCTCGGCCTCGACTCGATCCTGGTCCGCGGCGACGACGTCACCGGGGTCCTCGGCTGGGGCGAGCTGCGTCTCGGCGACCCGGCGAAGGACCTGGCGTGGGTGCTCGCCGGACGCCGTGAGGCGTTCGATACCGTCCTCAGCGCCTACACCGCCGGTGGCGGCGGCCGTGACCGGCAGCTCGGGCAGCGTGCTCGCGTGCACCACGAACTCGAGACGGCGCAGTGGCTGCTGCACGGTGTGCAGGTCAAGAGCACCGAGGTCGTCGACGACGCCGTCGCGATGATGCACCGCCTCGCCGAGGCCGTGCACGCCCCGTCCGCCGCGCCGCTGCAGGCGGTGTCGCCGGAGACGATGGAGATCGGCGAGGTCGAGCAGCTGCTCTCGTCCACCGAGCGCCGCCACAGCTGACGCGGCGGGCGCAGGTCCGGCCCGTGGGACGGCCGGGAGGCCCGACCAGCGTCAGCCGATCGCCTCGCGCCAGGCGCGCTCCAGTCCGGCACGGTCGAGCAGCGACGACGGTCGGACCTCGAGGTCGTCGGCGACGAAGTAGAACACCGCGTCGACGTCCTCGATCGGCCGACCGGTGAACTCGGCGTACGCGACGCGGTACAGCGCGAGCTGCAACTGCCGACGGTCCAGGTCGTCGGCACCGCTCGGGGCCTTGCCGGTCTTCCAGTCGACGACCTCGATGCGTCCGTCGATCTCGTAGACGGCGTCGAGCTTGCAGACGACGCTGTGCCCGAGGAACGGGATGTGGATCTCGCGCTCGACCTCGACCGGGGTCAGCCCCGCCCACCGTGAGCGGGCGAAGGTGTCCTGGAAGTCGGCCAGCCGTCGGGCGTCGTCGTCGCTCACCGGGACCTCTCCAGCGGAGGCCGGACCGCCCGCGGTCGTCTCGTCCGGATCAGCGTCGAGTTCGCCGTCCCACGCGTCGAACCCGCCGTCCCATCCGCCGAGCGCCGCCGGCGCCCCACCCCGTGCGCGCTGCTCGACCCACTGGTGGAAGAGGGTGCCGAGGCGCGTCGCGCGGTACGGCCGCTCGGGCATCGGCCGACGCAGCCGCTCGGCCACCCGGTCCGGTTCGCCGAGGTAGTCCTTGAAGCCGGACGCCGGCACCCGGTGCGGGACGACGACCTGGTGCGCGCCCGACCGGGAGGCCCGGCGTTCCGCCAGCAGCAGCTCGATGTCCGCCGCGTAGCGACCGGCGGCACCGGGGTTCGCGTTCCGGACCCGGTCGGCGGCGGCGAGCACACGGGGCCCGCGGGAGCCGAAGGGCACGTGCGGCCACGTCTGCGACGCGCCCTGGTCCCCGAGCGGGTTCGTCTCGTGCGCGGTGCTGTCCGGGATGCGGCCCGCGTCGAGCACGCCGGCGTCGACCAGGTCGTGCAGGTACCGGCTCGGTGCGGTCGGCTTCACACCGGTCGACCACGACGACCCGCTGACGAGCAGCTCGTGCTTCGCCCGGGTCAGCGCGACGTAGGTGAGGCGGCGTTCCTCGTCCTCGTTCCGGGCCTTGACCTCGTCCTTGAAGGCGTCGATCGCGTCGACCACGTCCTTCTGGGTCTCCTGCCCGCGCCAGTGCAGGCGGGGCAGTTCGTCGGCGTCGCCGCGGAACTCGTACGGCAGCCGACCGAAGCCGAGCCAGCCGGTCGAGCCCTCCTGTGGCCGGGCCGGCAGTCCGCCCTCGACCATGCGGGGCACGGCGACGGCGTCCCACTCGAGCCCCTTCGACCCGTGGATGGTGAGGATCTGGACGGTGCCGCCCTCGGGTTCCTCGGACCGCGGCCCCATGTCGTCGCGGCGGGCGGCCGCGTCGATCCAGCCGAGGAAGGCCCCGAGGTCAGCCCGGTCGTCGGTCTGCACGAAGCCGCTGAGCTCGTCGACGAAGGCGTCGAGGTACGCCGAGCCGCCCTGCTCGTGCGCGGTGACCTCGATGTCCAGCCGCATCTCCTGCACGACGAGCGTGACGAAGTCGACCAGGTCGCCGCCGGCACGGGCTCGCAACGAGGACAGCTGCGCCCCGAGGGCCCGCATGCGCTCCCGTCCGGCCGGGCTGATGTCGGCGAGCGCGGAGTGGTCGTCCGGTGCGGTCGTGACGAAGTCGAGGGCGTCGACGACGGACCCGTGCTCCCCCGCCGCGACCGATGCCCGGAACGCCGCCGTGACCTCGTCGTCGAGCCGTCGGTGCGTGTGGTCGCGGCCAAACAGCCAGCGGGCCAGGCCGTGCAACGCGACGATGTCCGCTGCCCCGATCCGCCACCGGGCACCGGCGAGCAGCCGGATGAGGTCGTTGCCCGCGGCCGGGTCGTGCAGCACGCGGAGGCAGGCCACCAGGTCGACGATCTCCGGTCGCTGCAGCAGTCCGCCGGTCCCGAGCACGTGGTACGGCACGGCCCGGGCCCCGAGCGCCGCCGTGAAGGCGGACAGGTCCTTCCGGGCACGGAGCAGCAGCGCCATCGACCCGCCGGGGTTCCGTGCCCGGTGGTCCGCGAACCAGGCGGCCACCGCGTCGGCCTCTTCGGGCAGGGTCTCCGGGAACACCGCGCTGACCGTACCGTGATCCGCGCCGGGCCGCGGTGCGAGGCGTTCCACCTGGACCTCGGACGCGCTCGAGAGCGGCTCGACGACGGCGTTCGCGGCGGCGAGCACGTCGACCGGGTTCCGCCAGCTGGTCGACAGGGCGTAGGTGACGACCGGGTCGCCCGGAGCGTCCCCGAAGTCGGCGGGGAAGCGTGCGAGGTTCGCCGCACTCGCCCCGCGGAAGCCGTAGATGGACTGGTGCGGGTCCCCGACCGCCATCACCGGGTGGTCCCGGAACAGCCGTGCCAGGAACCGGGTCTGCACGACCGAGGTGTCCTGGTACTCGTCGAGCAGCACCACGGCGAACCGCGAGCGCAGGTCGTCGGCCACCCGAGGAGCAGCGTCCGCGGCGGCGAGCGCCAGGGCGATCTGGTCCGAGAACTCGACGAACCCGCGGTCGACCTTCTGGCGGCGGAACTCCTCGACCAGGTCGGCGAGCGGCTCCAGGGACCCGACCGCGGCGACGGCGTCCGTCACGGCCCGGTAGGGCGTGCCACGGCTCGAGCCGGGCAGCTCGAGCAGCTCCCCGAAGTCGATCGAGAAGCGGCGGAGGTCGGCCGGGTCGACGAGGTGCTCGGACGCCGCCCCGGCGAGCGCGACGACCGCGGCGGTGATCGTGTCGACGTTGCGGTCGAGGCCCGCCAGCCGGTCGTCCCGTGCACCGACGACGACCCGTCGGGCGAGCTGCCACGCGGAGGGTTCGGTGAGCACCTGGGACTCGCCGTCCCGCCCGACGAGCAGGGCGTTCTCGCGGAAGACGGCGTTCGCGAAGGCGTTGTAGGTGGACACGGTCGGCGCGAGGAAGGCGTCCCCGGCCTCGATGAGCCCGGCGTCCTCGAGCGCACCGATCCGGTCGTTGATGCGGACGCCGAGCTCCCCGGCGGCCTTCCGGGTGAAGGTCAGCCCGAGCACCTGGTCAGGCTGCACGAACCCGTTCGCGAGCAGCCAGACGACGCGGGAGGCCATCGTCTCGGTCTTCCCGCTGCCGGCACCCGCGACGACGAGGGCCGGGGCGAGCGGCGACTCGATCACGGCGCGCTGCTGCTCGGTCGGCCGGGGCTTGCCGAGGGCGTCGGCGATCTCGTCGGCCCCGTACCGGCGGCGGGCCGGGCGCGCATCCGGTACCGCGCCTCCGGTCGGTGCGGACGCGGGGGCCGCAGCCGGGGACGCTGCGACGGACGCAGCCGTCTCGTCCACCGTGGTCTCGTCGCTCACCAGGTGACCTCCCCCACCACGTGGATCCGGCACTCGGTGCCGGTGCGTGCCCGGTCGCAGTGGTCGTCGACGTTGGCCAGGAACGTCCGTCCCGCCATGCCGCGTGCCACGGTGTGCAGGCGTTCCCGGTAGGCCTCGCGTGACTCCGGGTCGAGGGCCCGCTGCGTCCGCTCGGAGTACGCGTGCACGCCCTTCGGGTTCTGCACGAAGACGAGCCGGGCGTCCGTGGTCTCCGCACCCTCCGGCACCCCCTCGACCGCCCCGTCCGCGACGGCGAGCTGGTAGGCAGCGAGCTGCGGGTGCCCGGGCATGTCGTTCTTCTCACTCGGCATGGACCGTCCGGTCTTCAGGTCGACGATGCTGATCCGGCCGTCGGGGTCGACCTCGATGCGGTCGATGCTCCCGCGGACCCGGGCCGGCCCGGTCACGAGCGCGAACGAGGCCTCGGCCCCGAGCACCCGTCGACCCGCGCTGGCGAAGGTGCGCAGGTAGTCGCTGAGGCCCTCGATCATCCGTCGGGTGCGGGCGCGCTCGCGGTCCGCGACCCACGGCGACTCGAAGACCAGCTCGTCCCAGCGTTCCTCGACCCGGTGCCACAGCGACTCGACGTCCACGTCGGTGGCGTGCTCCATCGCCTCGTGCACGATCGTGCCGATGCCCATCGCCGGGCTCGGCGCACCGCCGCCGAACGTCTGCGCGAACCAGTGCACCGGGCACTCCTCGAAGGTGCCGATCCGGGAGGGCGACACCGCCACCGTCGGCGGGACCGGCTCAGCGGCGTCCCCGTCGACGTCCTCGGGCACGACCGGCTCGGCCTCCAGGTCGACCAGGGGTGCGTCCGTGGACGGTTCGACGATGCCGTACCAGTCGTCGGGGGCCGCGCCGGGAACGTCCTCGGCCGCCAACCCGGCCAGCGCCGAAGCGGCCTCGTGGTCCCCGGTCGCCACGACACGGCGACGCAGCGACCCGGCGAGCCCGCGCAACGACAGCGGGTGCGCCGACGGTTGCCGGTCCGGCGGCACCGGCACCAGCCGCACGAAGGGCGAGGGTGACTCGTCGTCGTTCGCGACCGTGGCGATGACGACCTGCGTCGTCGCGCGGGACACCGCCCGCGCGAACAGGCGGAGTTCGTCGCCGATCACCGCGGCGCGGTCGTCCGTCGGCGAGTGCGGGATCCCCGCCGCCGCCCGCACCAGCCCGTCGGGGTCGAGCAGGCTGCCGCGGACGCGGGTGTTCGGCCAGACGCCGTCCTGGAGGCCCGTCACCACCACGACGTCGCACTCCAGTCCGACGGTGGCCGAGGGGGTCAGCACGCGGACCCGTCCGGCGGTCCGGTCCGGCCCGATGGAGTCCTCCGGCAGGTCCGCACCGAGGAGGTCGTCGACGAACACCCGGGCGGGGGCGTCCGGCGTCCGCTCGACGAAGCGCTTGGCGGCGGTGAACAGCCCGACGACCGCGTCGAGGTGCCGGTCCGCCTCGGCCGCGCCGACCCCGCCGGCGACGGACTGCGACCGCCACACGCCGGCCAGACCGCTGCGTTCCCAGAGGCCCCAGAGGATCTCCTCGATGCTCGCACCCGACTCGGCGTCCTGCCGTGCGGTCACGAAGCTCGTCGCGAGCCGCATCGCACGTCGGGCGAAGGCGGCGTCGATCGTGGCCAGGCGTTCCGGGGCGCCCAGCGCGTCAACGAGCAGTTCGTCGGCCGTGCGGGTCCCGCCACCGGCAAGCTCCTCACGGCGGAGCGCCAGGCGGAGCCGACGGATCGCCAGGGTGTCGAGCCCTCCCAGCGGCCCGGTCGCGAAGGACGTCGCCAGGTCGGCGTCGAGCGGCACGACCCCGAGCGCGACGGCGGCGGCGTCGACCAGCGTCCGGGACGCCGTGTCGTCACGCGGACGGGTCGGCGCGGCGCCGGCCGTGGCGGGGACCTCCGCCACCGAGAGCGCCCGGACCAGTTCGGGGATCGCCGCACCGCTGCGGGTGACGACGACCATCCGGTGCCACGGGACGCCGTCGAGCAGCCGGTGTTCGCGGAGGCGTCTCGCCACCGCGGCCACCATCGCGGAACGGCTGGGTGCTTCGAGGTGCAGGACCGCGTCGAAGCGGCCACGGGCCTCCCGGGCGAGGGCTGCACGCTGGCGACCGGCGGCGGCCGTGCCGATGCGCCCGGTGATGCCGGTGACCAGCGCGCGGACCGGCGCGGCGTGCCGGTGCACGGTGCCGAGCACGATCTCCTGCACGTGCGCGACCCCGAGGCGCGGGCCGAGCCGACCGAGCACGTCGGGCACGCCGCCGCGGAACGCGGAGGCGGCGATGTCCGGGTCACCGAACGCCACCACCTGCACACCGGAGCGGGCCAGGGCACCGAGCAGCGCGATCTCGCCCTCGACGAGTTCCTGCACGTCGTCGACGACCACCAGGCGCAGTGCGGCGACGGCCGGTGGCAGTTCGCCGCGGAGCACGGCTGCCGTGGCGAAGGCGACGAGTTCGGCGGCGTCGAGGCTCGTCGACCGGAACGCCGTGACGGCCGCCCGGTACTCGTCCACGAAGTCGCCAGCGGCGCGCCACTCGGGGTGTCCGGTGTCGTCGCCGAGCTCCCGCATGTCGTCGGGTTCGATGCCGGCGGCGACCGCGCGCATCATGAGGTCGCGGAGCGCGGTCCGGAAACCCGCACGCTCGCGGACCACCTCGGTGATCGGTGCCGGCCAGTCCGGACCCGTGCCGTCGAGTTCGTGACCGTCCAGGAGGTCCGCGATGATCCGGTCCTGTTCGCCGCCGGTCAGGAGGGTCGGTGCGTCCTGCCCCTGTGCGGCCGCCGCGTGCGCGACCACCTGGAAGGCGAGGGAGTTGACCGTGCGGGCCAGGGCGCCCGGCGTGACCCGGTCCACCGCGGCGGCCAGACGGTCGCGGAGCGCGGTCGCCGCGACGCGCGCCGACGTGAGTGCGAGGACGGTCGCGTGTCCTGCCGGGTCGACCGCACCGGGGCGGGAGTACCGATCGGCCACCAGTCGGGTCAACGTGCTCGTCTTGCCGGTCCCCGGGGCGCCGATGACCGCGGCGTGCACCCCGTCGGGCAGGGTCAGCACGGCCTGCTGCGCCGGGTCGTCGACCAGTGCGCGAGCGACCGAGCCGAGGTCCGGCGCGGGCATCAGGGTGGTCCGTGGCACGGTCGTACGGTACCCACCGCGGCCGACATCGCGGGCCGCCCGCGCCGGGCTGAGGATGCCCTCGTGGGCCCGCGGCGAACGCCTCGTGCGCCCGCGGCGAACGCTCGGGGCCGGCCGGTGGCGCTCGACTAGGGTGAGGTCGTGGACATCAAGATCGGCATCATCAACAGCCCCCGCGAGATCGGTTTCGAGACGGCACAGACCGCCGACGAGATCGAGACCGCCGTGTCGGACGCCCTCGCAGCCAAGGCGACGCACATCTCCCTCAAGGACGACAAGGGCCGCCGTTTCATCGTGCCGGTCGCATCGCTCGCGTACGTCGAGGTGGGCTCGGAAGAGTCCCGCCGCATCGGCTTCTTCGCCTGACGCTCCCCGCATGGAGCTCCTCTTCGCCGTCCTCGGCGGGATCCTCCTGGGGGCGGTCGCCCACGTCGTCGTGCCCTGGCGCACGACCCGCGGGGTGCTGATCGGCCCCGTGGTCGGCGGCATCGTCGCGGCCGTCCTATGGGAGGTCCTGACCTGGGCCGGTTGGTCGTACGGCGGGACGTGGATCTGGGTCGTCGCCCTGGTGGGCGCCGGCGTCGTCGCGCTCGTCGTCGAGGTCGTGTTCGGCCGTCGTCGCAGCGCAGCCGACGAGGCGCACTACGAGCGGATGGTCAAGCAGGGGGCCTGAGGCTCTCCTGCGTCGACCTGTCGCGGCGCTGGCAGATCGCTGTGTCGACCTGTTGCGGCGCTGGCGGATCGCTGTGGTGGGGCCGGACCGCTGCCACCGCGCCGCTCAGGCCGTCAGGCCGAGCGCGTCCATCCGTCGCGTGTGCGCGGCGATGAGCTCGGTCCAGACCGGCTCGAGCCGCTCCTGGTCCTCCCGAGCATGGGACGCCAGCGCCGACCGGGCGACCAGCAGCGTGTCACCCACGAGCCGCCGGCCCCACATCGCCAGACGGGACGCCACCACGGGGTCCTCGTCGATCCGGGCCGTGAGTTCCTCGACTACGGCTGGCTCTTCCCGGGTGTCGAACACCGTGCGCAGGCGCTGCCGGACGTCGATCGGCAGCGAGCGCAGCAGGTTCGCGAACAGGTCGTTGAGGATGCCGGCGGTGACGTACCCCGTGAGCATCGACTCGTACCAGTCCGCACCGCTCGTGCGCTCGAGGAAGCGGTCGATCGCGTCCCGGTGCGGGGCCATCAGATCGGCCGGCTCCTTGCCGCCGCGCTCGATCTCGGCCACGATGGCACGGTGCCGCTCGAGAGCGGTCGTCGCGAGCACCCCGGTGACCAGACGGCCCGAGAGCGTCGGCGCACCGGCGCCGGCACGGCCCATGGTCTCGTACAGCGACAGCTGCAGGTAGGCGGCCTGGCCGAGGTAGACGTCCAGCTCCGGGCTGACGTCGTCCAGCTGCAGACGCTCGACGGTCCCGCTGCGCGGGTTCCGCGACGCGAGCCAGGCTGCAGCGAGCTGCCCAGCACGCTTCCGGTTCCACCACGACACCACCCGCCCAGCATACGGGTCGGGTGATCCCCCTCCGGCACGTCGGTAGACTGGCCCGGACTCCTCCCCACGAACAGGGTGAACTTCTTGACTTTCTCAGAACTCCAGATCGAGCAGGACATCGTCGATGCGCTCGCGAGCAAGGGCATCATCGAGCCCTTCCCGATCCAGCAGCAGACGATCCCGCTCGCCCTGACCGGCCAGGACATCATCGGTCAGGCCAAGACCGGCACCGGCAAGACCTTCGGGTTCGGCCTGCCGCTGATCCAGCGCATCGGCGCCGACCCCGCACCGGGTGTGAAGGCGCTCGTCGTCGTCCCGACCCGTGAGCTCGCCGTGCAGGTGAGCGAGGACCTCGAGTCCGCGATGGTCAACCGTCCGACGAAGCTGGTCTCCATCTACGGCGGCAAGGCGTACGAGGGCCAGGTCGAGCAGCTCAAGGCCGGCGCGCAGATCGTCGTCGGCACGCCCGGGCGTCTCATCGACCTGCAGCGGCAGCGCCTGCTCGACCTCTCGCACGTGCAGGAGATCGTCCTCGACGAGGCCGACCGCATGCTCGACCTCGGGTTCCTGTCCGACATCGAGCGCATCTTCCAGGCGGTCCCCGAGGTCCGGCACACGATGCTCTTCTCGGCGACGATGCCGGCACCGATCGTCGCGCTCGCCCGCCGCTTCATGTCGCGTCCGGTGCACATCCGCGCGACGGACCCCGACGAGGGTCTGATGCAGGCGAACATCAAGCACGTCATCTACCGCGCCCACTCCCTGGACAAGGACGAGGTCATCGCCCGCATCCTGCAGGCCGAGGGTCGCGGCAAGACCGTCATCTTCACCCGCACCAAGCGTGCCGCAGCCCGCATCGTCGAGGAGCTGAAGGACCGCGGCTTCAACGCCGCCGCGGTCCACGGTGACCTCAACCAGGAGCAGCGCGAGCGCGCGATGGCCGCCTTCAAGGCCGGCAAGCGCGACGTCCTCATCGCGACGGACGTCGCCGCCCGCGGCATCGACGTGGACGACGTCACGCACGTCATCAACCACACGATCCCGGACGACCCGGACACGTACCTGCACCGCGCCGGCCGCACCGGTCGTGCGGGCAAGACCGGCATCGCGGTCACGTTCGTGGACTGGGACGACCTGCACAAGTGGACGCTGATCGACAAGGCACTCGAGTTCGGCATCCCCGAGCCCGTCGAGACCTACTCGTCGTCGCCGCACCTGTTCACCGACCTGGACATCCCGGCCGGCACCAAGGGCCGCCTGCCCGGCACCACGTCGCACGCGGCGACCGCCGGCACCGAGAAGTCGTCCGCCGGCTCGCGATCGGGCTCCGGCTCCGGCTCGCGTTCCGGCAGCGCCGGTGAGTCCCGGTCGCGCAACCGCAGCCGGTCCGCCGGTTCCGAGCAGTCCGGCTCACGTCGCACCTCGGGTGACCGTCCGGCGGCGGAGCGCTCTGCTCCCGCCGAGGACGCCACCGCCCAGGCTGCCACGGCGCATGCCGCCACCACCCCGGCCGACGGTGCGCCGTCCTCCCCCGCCGGTGACGAGTCGGGCGACGGCACGCAGAAGCGTCGCCGCCGTCGCCGCCGTCGTGGCGGCAGCGGCTCGTCCGAGGCGACCGCCTCGACCCCGCAGGGTTCCTCGGACGGCGAGTAGCGCCTCCAGACCGATCGGCCCCGTCACCCCGGTGACGGGGCCGTCGTCGTTCCCGGGCCCGCTGGCGGCTCGGCGGCAGTGTGGTGCGCGAAAGCGACAGATCTGCGCCGGATTCCTCGCGCGATCTGTCGCTTTCGCGTCTCCGTCGCGCACCGCGCCCCCGGACGGGAGGCCCGCGGCCGGTCCCGCAGGACCGCGTCAGGCCAGGCGCGTCAGAACAGGCGCGAGCCCGGGCCGACGACGGGCGCGCTGCCGGTCGCCTGCTCGACGATCGCGTCGAACGAACGACGTGCCGTGCGGTGCTCGCCGAGGCGGTTGGGTTTGCCCTCGCCGTGGTAGTCGCTCGACCCCGTGACGAAGAGCCCGAACTGCGCGGTCCAGTCCAGGAGCGTCCGCTTGCCGTGCGCCTGGTTCTCGCGGTGGTCGACCTCGAGACCTGCGAGACCCGCGTCGACGAGCTCGCGGAGCATCGGCTCGTCGATCACGATCCCGCGCGAGGACGCCGCCGGGTGTGCGATCACGGGGACACCACCCGCTGCACGGATCAGCTCCACGCCACGCAGCGGGGTCGGGGCCTCGTGCGGCTCGTAGTAGCCGGAGGACGGGTGCAGGATGCCGCGGAACGCCGCGCTCCGGTCGGTCTCGAGGCCGAGTCGGACCAGGGCGTCGGCGATGTGCGGGCGACCGATCGTCGCGCCCTCGCTCGACTCGGCCAGGACGTCGTCCCAGGTGATCGGGTGGTCGCGGCCGATGGCGTCGACCATGCTGCGAGCGCGGGTGAGGCGGCCGTCGCGGATCGCGGTGGTCTCGGCGACCAGGCCTGGGTCCTGCGGGTCGACCAGGTAGCCGAGGACGTGCACGCTGCGCCAGCCGATCCGGGTGCTGAGCTCGAGCCCTGGCACCAGCGTCATCGGGAGCTGCCGGACCGCTTCGGTCGCCTCGTGCCACCCCGCGGTGGTGTCGTGGTCGGTCAGGGCGACGCCGTCGAGGCCGCTGGCCGCCGCAGCCCGGACGAGGTCCGCCGGGCGCTCGGTGCCGTCGGAGACGCTCGAGTGAGCGTGCAGGTCGATGAACGGATCAGGCACGCCGCAATGCTATCCACAGGCCACCAGCCGGTCGGACGCCGTTCACAGAAGCGGGTCGTCCACGAGGGTCCGCCCGACATGAGCGCGGTCACCTCCGGCGTGGAGCACGTGCGGACGGCGGCGCCGGAGCCTGATCGGTGGAGCGGTGGGATGATGGGACGCATGGCCGACTCCACTCCCCGCGCGACGAGCAACCGCTCCACCACTCCCGGCTCGTCCGTCTTCAAGGACCACATCGCGTCGAACTGGGCGGAGCGCGAGCGTCCGCTCCCGGCGCCCCGTGAACAGTCCGCCTTCGCTGCCGAGCGTCGTGCTCGGCTCTCCGAGCTGCACACCGGCCGGACGCTCGTCATCCCCGCCGGGCAGGCGAAGGTCCGGTCGAACGACTGCGACTACCCGTTCCGCCCCCACTCCGCCTTCGCGCACCTGACCGGATGGGGCACGGACACCGTCGTCGGTTCCGTGCTGGTCCTCACGCCGAGCGGCAGCGGACACGACGCCACGCTCTACTTCCGTGCGACCGCCGGCCGCGACTCCGAGGAGTTCTACGCCAACCCCGAGATCGGCGAGTTCTGGGTCGGCCCGCGCCCCTCCCTGCCCGAGGTCGCCGCCGACCTCGGACTGGCGACGGCCGACCTCGGGGAGCTCGACGGCGTCCTCGACGGGCTCGACGCCTCGGTGCTGGTCGTCCGCGACGCAGACACCGACTTCACGCGTGCGCTCGACGAGCGTCTGGGTGCGACGGTCGGCGGCGCCGAGGAGCAGGACGACGCCCCGGCGACGACGGACGTGCTCTCCCGCGACCTGTCCGAGCTGCGCCTGGTGAAGGACGCGTACGAGGTCAACGAGCTGCGCAAGGCCGTCGACGCCACGCAGCACGGCTTCGACGACGTCATCGCCGACTTCGACGCCGTCCTGGCGCACCCCCGCGGGGAGCGCATCGTCGAGGGCACCTTCAACCGCCGTGCCCGCGCCGACGGCAACACGGTCGGCTACGACACGATCGCGGCTGCCGGCCACCACGCCTGCATCCTGCACTGGACGCGGAACGACGGTGCCGTGCAGCCGGGGGACCTCATCCTCATCGACGCCGGGGTCGAGGTCGACTCGTTCTACACGGCAGACATCACCCGCACGCTGCCGGTCAGCGGCACGTTCTCCCCCGTGCAGCGGATGGTCTACGAGGCCGTCCTGGAGGCTGCCGACGCGGCGTTCGCGATCGTCAAGCCCGGCATCACCTTCCGGGAGGTCCACGCGACCGCCATGCAGGTCATCGCCCGGAAGACGGCCGAGTGGGGCTTCCTGCCGGTCTCCGCCGACGAGTCGCTGCTGCCGGAGAACCAGTTCCACCGCCGCTACATGGTGCACGGCACGAGCCACCACCTCGGTCTCGACGTGCACGACTGTGCCAAGGCCCGGCGTGAGATGTACCTCGACGGCATCGTGCAGCCCGGCATGGTGTTCACGATCGAGCCCGGGCTGTACTTCCAGCAGGACGACCTGACCGTGCCGGAGGAGTTCCGCGGCATCGGTGTCCGCATCGAGGACGACGTCCTGGTGACCGAGGACGGGGCCGAGAACCTCTCGGCGCACATCCCCAGGACCCCCTCGGAAGTGGAGGGGTGGATCGCCCGCACTCCGCGCTAGCCTGGGGCTCGTGAGCGCTGAAGCCCCCTCGAGCACCTTCCTGATCGACGTCGAGCACTTCGACTCGCCCGACGCACAGCGGTTGCGTGCTGCCCAGCGCATCGAGATCGACAGCACGTACGGCGCGGACACCGAGCCCGGCCCGAAACCGACGGCGGACTCGATCGCGGTGTTCTTCGTGGCGCGTGACGGTGACGGCACCCCGGTGGGCTGCGGCGGCCTGCGGATCGTCGACGACGGCATCGCCGAGGTGAAGCGGATGTACGTGCGGACGGAGTCCCGCGGATCCGGTGTCGCGGCCGCCATGCTGCGTCGGCTGGAAGAGGCGGCGCTCGACCTCGGGTCGCCGGCGCTGGTCCTCGAGACCGGCAGCGAGCAGAAGCGGGCGATCGCCTTCTACGAGCGTGAGGGGTTCAGCCGCATCGCAGCCTTCGGCCCCTACGTCGGCGCCGACCGCTCGGTCTGCTACTCGAAGATCCTCTGACCGGCAGGCGCCGACCAGCGGGCGCCGAGCAGCAGGCACCGAACAGCAGGGGCCGGGCAGCGGGCCCTGCACTCGGCTCGCCCGGCAACGAGGAGGGGCTCCCGGACCATCTGGTCCGGGAGCCCCTCCTCGTCAGCGCGGGTGGTGGTCAGTCGCCGCGTTCGTCCTCGCGACGAGCCTGGTCGGTGTCGTCCGTCGCACGCTCGCCCGTCTGCTCCTCGGACTCGGGAGCGGCGGTCCGCTCGCCGTAGCGGGGGCCGTCGTTCGTGCCGTACTGCGCCGAACCCTCGGGGCGCTGTGGCGGGTTCGCGCCGCGGTCACCGGAGGCGTCGCGGGCGGCACCGTCGTTGGTGCCGTACCGCGGGCCTCCCGTCGAGTCGCGGCGAGCGTCGTCGGCGGGAGCCCGGCGAGCGGAGTCGTCGTCCGTCCCGTAGCGGGGACCGTCCTTGGTGCCGTAACGGGGACGGCCGTCCGGCGTCGGTGCCGCCTGCTGGCCGGTGCCCGGCTGCTGGTGCGGCGTGGCGTGGCCGCCGTAGGGCGAGCCCTGCTGGCCCTGCTGGCCCTGCTGGCCCTGCTGGCCGTACTCGCCGTACTGCGGAGCACGGCCCTGCGTCGGCACACCCTGGCCGGGACCGCCCTGCGGAGCACCACCCGGCCCGGCACCGGGACGCCACGGCTGCTGGCCGACCTGACCCTGCTGTCCGACCTGACCCTGCTGGCCGTACTGCCCCTGCTGGCCCTGTTGCCCGTACTGCCCCGGCTGTCCGCCTTGCTTCGGGTTCCCAGCACCCGGCTGGTCCCACGCCGTGTGCTGGATCGTGCCGGCCTGCCCGAGGATGCGCTGCGCCTGCCCGGAGAGCTCCGGCTCGACGACGATCTGGTAGTTCGTAGCGAGGACCTGGTGGACGCTCGTGAAGTCGCGCTGTCGCTTGGTGATGGCGAAGGAGACGATGCCGTAGAGCATGCCGAAGCCTGCACCGATGACCGCTGCGGCGGCGAAGAGCCCGCCGGCCGACGGTGAGAAGAGGGTGAGGACGATGCCGAAGAAGAACCCGAGCCAGAGCCCGGAGAGCGCTCCCGCGAGGGCGGCGCGGCCGTAGGTCATCTTGCCGGTGACCCGCTCGACCGTCTTGAGGTCGTTGCCGACGATGGCCAGCTTGGCGACCGGGAAGTCCGCTTCGGCGAGCTTCGCGACCACGCGCTGTGCTTCCGGGTAGCTGTCGTAGGTGCCGAGGACGTCACCGCGGGGCAGCGTGGGGAACGCCTGTGCCGTGCGGCCGCCGAAGGGGCTCTGAGTGCTCACACAGTCATCATCCACCGGGCTCCTTGCGATCGCACGAGAACCACCAGGGAAGGGGCGGCGAGCGCGCCGGGACGAGCGACTACGCTGGACGGGTGAGCGCCTCGAAGGTCTTCGTCGCCCGCTTGGCCGGGTGCTCCGTCTTCGACCCCGCGGGCGATCGGGTGGGTCGGGTCCGGGACGTCCTGGTCGTCTACCGCCGGGTCGACGCCCCGCAGGTCGTCGGGTTGATCGTCGAGGTCCCCGGCAAGCGCCGGATCTTCGTCAGCATCGGCCGGATCACGTCGATCGGCGCCGGGCAGGTCATCACGACGGGCCTGGTCAACATGCGCCGCTTCGAGCAGCGCGGTGGTGAGGTCCGGGTGATCGCGGAGATCCTCGGCCGCAAGGTGCTCATCAAGAAGGAGCAGATCCGCGCCACGATCGAGGACGTCGCGATCGAGGACCACGGGCAGGGCGACTGGTCGATCGCGCAGCTCTTCCTCCGCAAGCCGAAGACCACGCCGTCACCGTTCGGCAAGGGTCCGACGACGTTCGCCGCCTGGAACGAGGTCACCGAGGACGAGCTGCCGGGTGAGTCGCAGTCGGCCGAACACGTGATCGCCGCCTACTCAGACCTGGTGCCCGCCGACCTGGCCTCGACCCTGCTCGACCTGCCGTCCGAGCGACGCTTCGAGGTCGCCGAGGAACTGCCGGACAACCGTCTGGCCGACGTCCTCGAGGAGATGCCGGACCAGGAGCGGATCGAGATCCTCTCGGCGCTCCGTGACTCCCGTGCCGCCGACGTCCTCGACCAGATGCAGCCCGACGATGCCGCCGACCTGCTGGCGCAGCTGCCGGCGGAGCGCAGCGAAGCCCTCCTCGAGCTCATGGAGCCGGAAGAGGCGCAGGACGTCCGGATGCTGCTCGAGTACGAGCCGGACACCGCGGGCGGTCTGATGACCACCGAGCCGGTGATCCTGTCCGCCGACTCGACCGTCGCCGAGGGCCTCGCCCTGATCCGGCGCCACGAGCTGGCCCCGGTACTCGGGGCCGCGGTCTGCGTGACGCTGCCGCCGTACGAGCCGCCGACCGGCCGCTTCCTCGGCCTGGTGCACTTCCAGCGGATGCTCCGGTACCCGCCGAACGAACGCCTCGGCACCCTGATCGACCAGCAGACCGAGCCGGTCAAGGTCGACGCGAGTGCCGCTGAGGTGACTCGCGTGATGGCGACCTACAACCTCCTGTCCGTCCCAGTGGTCGACGACGCCCACCGACTCGTCGGGGTGGTGACCATCGACGACGTCCTCGACCACGTCCTGCCGGACGACTGGCGGAGTCAGGACGAGGCCGACGCCAACCCGGGCGCGGTCTCGCGCCCCCGCTCACTGACCCGCAGAGCACCGCTGGTCTCGGGAAGGAGGACGACTCGTGGCACGCACGGATGAGAACCGCAGGGAACGACCCGAGGAACGTCTCGACTCCCCCAAGGGCATGCGCACCCGCGTCCTGCCGACCCGGCGCCGTGGGCGCGGGGACGCCTTCGGTCGCGCCACCGAGGGAATCGCCCGCGCGATGGGCACCCCCTGGTTCCTCATCGGCCTGACGCTCTTCTGCGTGCTCTGGATGGGGTGGAACACGCTGTCGCCGAAGTCGTGGCAGTTCGACTCGGCGGCGATCGGCTTCACCGCCCTCACCCTCGTGCTCTCACTGCAGGCCTCGTACGCGGCGCCGCTGATCCTGCTCGCGCAGAACCGCCAGGACGACCGAGACCGTGTGCAGTTCGAGCAGGACCGGCAGCGGGCCGAGCGGAACCTGGCCGACACCGAGTACCTCGCCCGCGAGGTCGTGGCACTCCGCCTGGCGATGCGCGACATGGCGTCGAAGGACTTCATCCGCGCCGAGCTGCGGTCACTGCTCGAGGAGCTCGACCGCCGCGACGGCGACCCCGAGGACCTCGACGACCTGGACGACCGAGACCGGGACCGCGCGCGGAGCCAGGGGCACGACCGTGGCCACGACCGTTCGGCGACACGTGGCTGACGTCTCCCGGCCGGAGGACCAGCTCGGCACGGCGGTCCTGGCTGCCCTCGGCCGCGTCATCGACCCCGAGATCCGCCGCCCCGTGACCGAGCTGGACATGATCCGAGGGGTCGACGTGCAGCCGGGAGGCTCGGTGCGCGTCGACCTGCAACTCACGATCGTGGGGTGTCCGGCTGCCGACACCATCGAACGGGACGTGCACGACGCTGCGGCGTCCGTCCCTGGAGTGACGAGCGTCGCGGTCGACGTCGACGTGATGTCGCCGGCGCAGCGGGCCGCCCTGACCGACCGGCTGCGGGCGGGCCGACCGAAGGGCGTCCAGTTCACGCCGGACTCGCTGACGAGGGTGATCGCGGTGACGAGCGGCAAGGGCGGCGTCGGCAAGTCCACGGTGACGGCGAACCTGGCCGTCGCCCTCGCTCGTCGCGGGCAGCGGGTCGGCATCGTCGACGTCGACGTGCACGGCTTCAGCATCCCGGGCCTGATGGGCCTCACCGACGAGCACGGCGTCGCGCCTCGCCCGACCCGCGTGGACAGCATGATCCTGCCGCCGGTCGCCCACGAGGTGAAGGTCGTCTCGATCGGCATGTTCGTCGACGACGTCTCCACCGCGGTGTCCTGGCGCGGGCCGATGCTGCACCGGACGGTCAACCAGTTCCTGTCCGACGTGTGGTTCGGTGACCTCGACGTGCTCCTGCTCGACATGCCGCCCGGCACCGGTGACGTGGCGATCTCCGTCGGTCAGCTGCTGCCGCACGCCGAGGTCCTCGTCGTGACCACGCCACAGGCTGCTGCGGCGGACGTCGCCGAACGCAGCGGGATCGTCGCCCGGCAGACGGGTCAGCGGGTGATCGGCGTCGTCGAGAACATGGCGGGACTCGTGCAACCCGACGGCAGTGTGCTGCACCTCTTCGGCGAGGGCGGCGGCGACGAGACCGCACGACGGCTCTCCCGCGGGCAGGACGCCCCCGTGCCGGTGCTCGGCCGGGTGCCGCTCTCGGTGCCGCTGCGTGCCGGGGGTGATGCGGGCCTCCCGGTCGTCCTCGGCGACCCGACGGACGCCGCAGCGGTCGCGCTCGACGCGGTGGCCGACCGGCTCACCGCGATGGGGCGCGGCCTCGCCGGACGGAGGCTCGGCCTCTCGCTGTCGTGAGGCGGCCGGGCTGCGTCAGGTCGATTCGGCGTCGTACGGTGCCGCCTCGCCGGCTGCCAGCGGCACGATCGGCGCGGGCGCACGGACCTTCGACGCAGTCACCGTCGCCGCGGCCGCAGCCGCCTCGGCACCGGCGGACGGGGAGTCGAGCAGGGCGTCGCGGATGATCCGACGCGGGTCGTACTGACGCGGGTCCAGCTTCTGCCAGTCCACGTCGTCGAAGTCGGGGCCCATCTCCTCGCGCATCCGGTCCTTCGCGGTGTCCGCGAACCGGCGGACGGCCTTGACGAAGTCGGCGAGCTTCTGGGCGTAGACGGGCAACCGCTGCGGCCCCAACAACAGCACGGCGATGATCCCGATGAGCAGGATCTTGTCGAGCTGGATGTTCACGGGAGCGAGCCTAACGCGTGGAGTCGGCGAGTCACCCGTAGAGTTGACCGACGAGGAGTGTGCGTGTCAGAGAAAGACTCGAACTGGAAGTTCGCGGAGGACATCGTCTCCGAACCCGACGGTGTCGCCCGTGCCCGTGAGCGCTCCCTCGAGCTCGGGGTCGAAGCCGTCTCACCCGCCATCGGCGCGCAGATGAGCGTGATCGCCGCCGCCTCGCGGGCGACGAGCATCATCGAGATCGGCACTGGGCTCGGCGTCTCCGGGCTGTACCTGCTCGCGGGTGCACCCGACGCGACCCTGACGACGATCGACGTCGAGATCGACCACCAGCAGGACGCCCGGGACGCCTTCATCGCCGCCGGCACCGCGCCCGGACGGGTCCGGCTGATCCCGGGCCGCGCGGCGCAGGTGCTGCCGCGGATGAACGACGCCTCGTACGATGTCGTGCTCATCGACGCCGACCCGGAGCATGTCATCGAGTACGTCGAGCACGGCCTGCGGCTGGCGAAGACCGGTGGCACCGTGCTCGTCCCGCACGCCCTGTGGCGCGGCAAGGTCGCGGACCCCGTCAAACGGGACCGCGCGACGACCGACTTCCGGCTGCTCCTGACCGAGGTGTCGACCTCCGGTGCGGTCCGCAGCGCCCTGTCCCCCGCGGGCGACGGGCTGCTGCAGATGACGAAGCTCACCGACTGACCGCGGTCGCACGGCGTGCTGCCCGCGGTTCGCCGAGGTCGCACGGCGTGCCGCCCGCGGTTCGCCGAGGTCGCACGGCGTGCCGCCCGCCGCCCGGTTCGGCGGCGGTTCGTACGACGTCGGAGCGCGACCCGGGCCGGCCGGGAGGCACGACTCACGCCAGGTGCCGCAGGTACCGCTCCGGCGCCTCGAGGAACGCCCGCTGGTTCCGGACGAGATCCAGGTCTGCCCAGGCGCTCCGCCGGATGCCCCACTCCCCCACCTCGAGGACGGTCGCGTCCGGGAACGCGGCGAGCACCGGCGAGTGCGTCGACAGGATCACCTGACCGACACCGTCCTCGACGATGGACTGCAGGAGCGCGATCAGCGACAGGCAGCCCGAGAACGACAGCGCCGACTCCGGTTCGTCGAGCAGCCACAGCCCGGGCCACCGCGCCCGGTCGATGACGAAGTCCAGGAACGACTCGCCGTGGCTGCGCTCGTGGAACCGCGGCTCGGGGCGGCTCGGGTTCGGGTGCTGCTCCAGGTAGGTGAAGAAACCGTGCATGGTCTCGGCACGCAGGAAGAACCCACTGCGCGCTGCCCCGAAGTCGCGAACCAGGCGGATGTGTTCCCACAGGTCGGACTCGGACGGTCGTGTCGAGTGCCCGGACCCGGTCGATCCGCCCTCCGGCGCCATGCCGAACGCCAGTGCGATCGCCTCGGCCAGGGTCGACTTCCCGACGCCGTTCTCACCGACCAGCACCGTGACGGGACCGAGTTCGAGCCCCTCGTCGAGCAGCTGCCGGACCGGTGCCAGGGTCGCCGGCCAGTCGTCGCGCGGCATCGGGTCCGGGTCGAGGTACTCCTCGATGCGGCGGACCGGCAGGTTGCGGACGCGGTCCCGGGGCACGTGACCATCATGCCGGGCGGGACCGACAGCCTCCAGGTCGTGTCTCCGCGATCGAGTCTCGGCCGGCGAGTCATCCCCACCGGGTCTCCGCCGATGCCGGACGCACGGAAGGTCCGGGACGTACGCGTCCCGGACCTTCCGTGGTGGTGCGTCGACGAACTAGGCCGAGACGACCTCTGCCAGTGCGTCGTGGAGTTCCTTGGCCTCGGCGTCGTTGACCGAGACCACCAGGCGGCCTCCACCCTCGAGCGGAACCCGCACGATGATGAGTCGACCCTCCTTGACAGCCTCCATCGGCCCGTCGCCGGTCCTCGGCTTCATTGCTGCCATCAGATTGTCCCCTTTCGTGCAGTACGAACAGGGGCCATTATCCCGTAGACAGGCACGACTGCGAAACCGCCCAGGTCGGGGGTGCTCCCTGAGCGCACCCTGAGCGTCACGGCGGCGTCCAGTCGTACCCGTCCACCCACCAGCAGAAGTACAGCCAGGTCCACTGCAGGACGACCGCCAGGACCACCATCGCGACCCGGTAGACCCGCGATCGGGGCAACGCGACGACCCCGAGCAGCGGAGCGATCGGCAGCAGGATCCGCCACGTGCTGGACTGCGGGAAGAACACCGCCAGCAGGTACACCAGGTACGCGACACCCCAGAGTCGGAGCTCCAGGCCGATGCGCCGAGCGGCTGGCTGGAACACCACGGCGACGAAGCCGGCCAGCACCACGACCAGCAGGATCGTGCCCGCCGGCTGGTGGAACCACCACCCGAAGCCCTGCACCCAGGGGGTGAAGGGCACGAGTTCCCCCCAGCCGATGTACGACGACCGCCAGGCGAGCTCGGTGTCGGTGTACGCGCGGGGCACACCGGTGGCGGCCCAGGCGATCGCGGGCCAAGCCAGACCGACCAGTCCGGACACCACGGCGACGATCGCCGGGGCGACGGCCGTCCGCACCGTCAGCCGCTCGGGCATCCGGAGCCAGGCCGGACGGAGCACACCGACGACCACGAACAGGCTCATCAGGAGGGCGAACGCCAGGCCGGTCGGACGGGTGATCCCGAGGAGCAGGACCACGGGCAGCATCGCCCAGTACCGCCGCTGCACCAGGAGCAGCAACGCGACGAGCAGGAGCAGCAGGCCCATCGCCTCGGCGTAGGCGACCTGGAACATCACCGAGACCGGAGCGACGCAGAACAGGACCGTGGCGAAGGTCGCGCGGGCCGGGTCGAGGAAGCGCCCCATCAGACGCCGGAAGACCAGGGCCGCGCCCCAGCCGGCGAGCAGCGACACTCCGACGGCCACGAACTCGAACGATGCGCCGGTGACCGTCATGAGTGCCCGGACCGTGAACGGGTACGCGGGCATGAACGCCCACGCGTTCTCGGTCACGTGCCCGGCGGCGTCGATCGGCAGCGTCGACGGGTAGCCGGACGCGGCGATCACCCGGTACCAGGCGCCGTCCCAGATCGAGGCGAACGACAGGTACGACGGGTGCTGCACCGTGAACGAGTTCGCGGTCTGGATCCGCGCGAAGCCGGACATCAGCGCCGTCGTCAGGACGCGCGAGAGCGTGTAGACGACGGTGATCCGCAGCCACCACGGCAGCAGCCGCCACCGGACGACCACCCACGACCGCCCCGCTCGCGGCGACCGTGCGCGGGGCACGGCCGACGAGGCGGTGGTCACGCCGTCAGCCACCGCCGCAGCCCGTCCTCGACGGCCGTGATCTGGGCGACGGGGACCTGTTCGTCGTCGTGGTGCGCGAAGACCGGCTCGCCGGGGCCGTAGTTCACGGCCGGGACGCCGAGCGCGGAGAACCGGGCGACGTCGGTCCAGCCGTACTTCGGCCGCGGCGCCGGACCGCCGACGGCCGCGACGAACTGCTGCGCCAGCGGGGCGTCGAGGCCGGGGCGGGCGCCGGCTGCCAGGTCCACGATCGTGACGTCGTAGCCGTCGAAGAGCTCACGGATGTGCGCGACGGCCTCTTCCGCCGAGCGCGACGGCGCGAAGCGGTAGTTCACGTGCACCATCGCCTCGTCGGGGATCACGTTGCCGGCGATGCCGCCCGAGATGCCCACGGCGTTCAGACCCTCGCGGTACTCGAGCCCGTCCACCGTCACCGTGCGGGGCTCGTACGCGGCGAGGGTGGCCAGGATCGGGGCGGTCTTGTGGATCGCGTTGTCGCCGATCCAGCTGCGCGCACTGTGGGAGCGCTTGCCGGACGTGCGGACCTCGGCGCGCAGGTTGCCGTTGCAGCCACCCTCGATCTGCGCCCCCGACGGCTCCCCCAGGATCGCGAAGTCGCCGGCGAGCAGTTCGGGCCGCGTGCGGGCCAGACGACCGAGGCCGTTCAGCGCGTCGCTGACCTCTTCGTGGTCGTAGAAGACCCACGTCACGTCGACGTTCGGCGCGACGAGGTCGACCGCGAGCTTGAGCTGCACCGCGCAGCCGGCCTTCATGTCGACCGTCCCGCGCCCCCAGAGGATCTCGGTGCCGTCGTCGGCGGTGCGGAACTCCGTCGGCAGGTTGTCGTTGAGCGGCACGGTGTCGATGTGCCCGGCGATCACCACGCGACGTGCGCGACCGAGCTGCGTGCGGGCGACGACGGCGTCCCCGTCGCGGACCACGTCGAGGTGCTCGAGCGGGGCCAGGGCGGCTTCGATCGCGTCGGCGAGGGCACCTTCGTTGCCGGACACCGATTCGATGTCGCAGATCGCGCGGGTGATGTCGATGGACGAGGCGGAGAGGTCGAGCGGCTGCGGCATGCGGGCAGCCTACCGATCGTTCCCCGCAGGTCGGCAGTTCTCCACAGGAGTCCGGGTGGACGGTCTCCGGAGGTGGCTGCTCGCTACCCTCGGAGGGTGACCGAGACGACCCCGCAGCCCGACACCTCCGACAACTCCCGCGCCTCGCACGCGTGGGGCCACGGCCTCGCGACGATCGCCTCTGACGGCACCGTGCTCGACACCTGGTTCCCGACGACGCACCTCGGCCGGGTGCCCACCGACGCGACCGTCCCCGACGAGCTCGTCGCGGCCGCCGGTGACGACCCGCGCCGTGACGTCCGGATCGAGACCGTCACCGTCGAGATCGCCATCGACGACGCGCCCGCGAGCACCCCGGACGCCTACCTCCGCCTGCACCTGCTCAGCCACCTGCACGTGCGGCCGAACGAGATCTCCCTCGACGGCGTCTTCGGCCACCTGCCGATCGTCGCGTGGACGAACGCCGGCCCGGTGCTCCCCGAGACGCTCGCCCGGCTGCGGCCGACCCTGCAGCGCGCCGGGATCGCCGTGCACGCGATCGACAAGTTCCCGCGGCTGGTCGACTACGTCGTGCCGGACCGCGTCCGCATCGGCGACGCCAACCGGGTCCGACTCGGCGCCCACCTGGCACCGGGCACCACCGTCATGCACGAGGGCTTCGTCAACTTCAACGCCGGCACCCTCGGCGAGGCGATGATCGAGGGACGTGTCTCGCAGGGCGTCGTCGTCGGCGAGGGCACCGACATCGGCGGCGGCGCGTCGATCATGGGCACGCTCTCCGGCGGTGGCACCCACCGCGTGCGGCTCGGAGCACGTGCCCTGCTCGGCGCGAACGCCGGGCTCGGGATCTCGCTCGGTGACGACTCCGTGGTCGAGTCCGGACTCTACGTCACCGCCGGCACGAAGGTCGTCCTGGTCGGCGCCGCACCGAACCCGGACGGCACACCCCGCACCGTGAAGGCCGTCGAGCTCTCGGACGCGCCGAACGTCCTGTTCCGCCGCAACTCCCTGACCGGGGCGGTCGAGGCGCTGCAGCGGAAGGGCGAGGGGATCCAGCTGAACACCGCGCTGCACGCCTGACACGCGCGTACCGGCGCGACCAGCCAGGAGGCCCGTCACCCGTCCGTCGGACGGGTGACGGGCCTCCACTGCGTCGCAGGGAGCTGCAGGTCACCGCGGAGGCGGGACCGGGACCGGGACCGGGCCCGGGCTCGGGCTCCGCTCGCTCTGGTCCTCGGCTCCGGTCCGCCGCCCAGTCCGGTCGGGTCCGGTCCGGTCGGCTCCGCCGCCCAGTCCGGTCCGCGCCGGTCCGCCGCCCCGGCGGCCACGCACGCGATCAGCCCGACGAACGGCTGAGCGGGCGGAACACCAGGCTGCGGCGACGGACGTCCACGGAGATCCGCCCGCTCGCAACCGAGGCGCCGGGGGCCGGTGCCGGTCCACGAGCACCGCACCGGGCCTCCAGGCCGTCGCACCACCCACCTGCTGGACCCGCACGTCCGACGAGCGGGCGGAACACCAGGCTGCGGCGACGGACGTCCGCGGAGTTCCGCCCGCTCGCGACCGGGGCACCGGGGGCCGGTGCCGGTCCACGAGCACCGCACCGGGCCTCCACGCCGTCGCCCGACCCACCCGCTGGACCCGCACGTCCGACGAGCGGGCGGAAGACCAGGGTGCTCTCGCGGAACAACCGCGCGTTTGCGCCCGCTCGCGCTCGCCCGAGCGGTCGACCCCGCTCGAGGCGCGGCGAAGAACACTCCGGGGCGGCCGAGCGCGACGGGCCGAGCTCCGCCCGGGCGCGAACGGGCGGAACGCCAGGGTGGGCCGCCGCGTGACCGCACCGTTCCGCTCGCTCGGCGGCGGGAGGACGGGACGCGGACGGCGCGATCCACCCGGGCACGGCGCGGACACGCGCGTCGCCCGCGACACGCGGGACCCGCACGACGCGAGCGACCCGCCCGACCCGCTGGACCCGAAAGACCCGAACGCGGACGTGTGCGGACGTGTGCGGACATGCTTGGAGGCCCGGCGCCGGTCCACGAGACCGGCTCCGGGCCTCCAGGCGGTCACGCCCACCCCTCCGGAGGCGAGCGGACCGACGGGCGCGTCAGCGCTGCGGCACGTGCCGCTCCGGGTACCCCACGTACAGCTGCTGCGGGCGCCCGATCTTGTTCAGCGGGTCGTTGTTCAGTTCGCGCCACTGCGCGATCCAGCCGGGCAGCCGACCGATGGCGAACAGCACCGTGAACATCCGCGGCGGGAAGCCCATCGCCTTGTAGATGATGCCGGTGTAGAAGTCGACGTTCGGGTAGAGCTTGCGGCTGACGAAGTACTCGTCCTCGAGTGCGATCTGCTCGAGTTCCTTCGCGATGTCGAGCAGGTCGTCCTGCACGCCGAGTGCCTCGAGGACCTCGTCCGCGGACTCCTTGACGAGCTTCGCTCGGGGGTCGTAGTTCTTGTAGACGCGGTGTCCGAAGCCCATGAGCTTCACCCCGCGCTCCTTGTTCTTCACCCGCTCGACGAAGCGCGTCACGGGCTCGCCCGAGTCCTTGATCTGCTGGAGCATCTCGAGGACGGCTTCGTTCGCGCCGCCGTGCAGCGGACCGTAGAGGGCGTTGATGCCGGCCGAGATCGACGCGAACATGTTCGCCTTGGTCGAGCCGACCAGCCGGACGGTCGAGGTGGAGGCGTTCTGCTCGTGGTCCTCGTGCAGGATGAGCAGTCGGTCGAGGGCCTTCGAGAGCACCGGGTTCGGCTCGTACGGCTCGGCCATCGTGCCGAAGTTCAGCCGCAGGAAGTTGTCGACGAAGGACAGGCTGTTGTCCGGGTAGAGGAACGCCTGACCGATCGCCTTCTTGTGTGCGTACGCGGCGATGACCGGGAGCTTGGCGAGGAGCCGGACGGTCTGCAGTTCGACCTTCTCGGGATCGTCGACGTCCATGTCGTCCTCGTAGTACGTCGACAGGGCGCTGACCGCACTGGACAGCACGGACATCGGGTGCGCCGAGTGCGGCAGCGCGTCGAACAGGCGCCGGAGGTCCTCGTGCAACAGGGTGTGGCGGCGGATCCGGCTGTCGAACGCCTCGAGCTCACTCGGGGTCGGCAGCTCGCCGTAGATGAGGAGCCAGGCGACCTCGAGGAACGTGCAGTTCGCTGCGACCTCGGCGATCGGGTAGCCGCGGTAGCGGAGGATCCCCTGGTCGCCGTCGATGTACGTGATCGCGCTCTTGGTGGCCCCGGTGTTCACGAAGCCGTAGTCGAGCGTGTTCAGCCCGGTCTGCTTCTTGAGCGACGAGATGTCGATCGTGGAGGCGCCGTCGACGCTCTGCAGGATCGGGAACTCCGCCGTTCCCCCCGGGAACGTCAACGTGGCCGTCTCGGTCGCCTGTTCGGCACCGGGGCTCACGGGGACGGGCGTCGTGGGCGGTGTGGCCGTCTTCTGAGCGTCGTTGGCAGTGTCAGTCACGCTGGACAGCCTAATCGCGGCGACTGTCGCTCGGGTACATGCAGCGGCTCCGGAGTTGGTGTGGAACCACTGTTGCGCGGACGCGTCGCGGGTGGGCGGGTGTTCGTCCGGGAGGCCCGTCAGCCGTTCGCGACCCGGCCCGCGCTGGCGAGACGCTGGCCTGCGGCGGCGATCCGGTCGTCGGTCGCGGTCAGCGCGACGCGCACGTGTCGGGCGCCGGCCGCCCCGTAGAACGTGCCCGGGGCGACGAGGATGCCGTGCTCGGCGAGCCACGCGACGGTGTCGAGCGCGGGCTCGTCTCGGGTCGCCCAGAGGTACAGTCCGGCGCCGCTGGCGTCGATGCGGAAGCCGGCACGTTCGAATGCCGTCCGGAGCACGTTCCGCCGGTTGCGGTACCGGGTCTTCTGCTGTTGGACGTGCGTCTGGTCCTCGAGCGCGACGATCATCGCCTGCTGGACCGGCAGCGGCGGCATCATGCCGGTGTGCTTGCGGATCGCCAGGACGTCCGCGAGCAGGACCGGGTCGCCGGCGACGAAGGCTGCACGGTAGCCGGCGAGGTTCGACTGCTTCGACAGCGAGTAGACGCTGAGGACACCGTCGAAGGAGTCCCCCACCACACGCGGGTCCAGGATCGTCGGCGTCGGCGTGGTGTCGTACGGCGCGTCCCAGCCGAGTTCGGCGTAGCACTCGTCACCGACGATGACGGCGCCGAGTTCGCGGGCCCGGTCGACGGCGGCGCGGAGCTGCTCGATCGAGAGCACCCGCCCGTCCGGGTTGCCCGGGGAGTTCAGCCAGACGAGCTTCGTGCTGGACGGCCAGGTGGCGGGATCGTCGGCGGCCAGGGCGTCGGCACGCACGAGGGCTGCGCCGAGCTCGTAGGTCGGGTAGGCCGCTTCCGGGAACACGACCGTGTCACCGGGGCCGAGGCCCAGCCAGAGCGCCAGGCCCGCGATGAACTCCTTCGACCCGATGGTCGGCAGGACGTCGTCGGCGGTCAGCTGGACGCCCTGCCGCCGGCCGTACCAGGCGGCGATGGCCTCGCGGAGGGCCGGGGTGCCGGCGACCTGCGGGTAGGCGTGCGCATCGGTGGCGTCGGCCAGCGCGCGACGGACGACGTCAGGCGTCGGGTCGACCGGCGAACCGACACTGAGGTCGACGATCCCGCCGTCGTACGCTGTGGCACGCTGCTTGTACACCGCGAGCTGGTCCCAGGGGAAGTCGGGCAGGTCGAGCGGCACGGGTCAGGCCCGCGGCTGCGCCATGACGACCGGGTGGTCAGCGTGGATGACGCCGACCTTGGCCGCACCGCCGGGCGAACCGATCTCGGAGAAGAACTCGACGTTGGCCTTGTAGTAGTCGGCCCACTGCTCGGGGAGGTCGTCCTCGTAGTAGATGGCCTCGACCGGGCAGACCGGCTCGCAGGCACCGCAGTCGACGCACTCGTCCGGGTGGATGTACAGCGACCGGTCGCCCTCGTAGATGCAGTCCACGGGGCATTCGTCGATGCACGCGCGGTCCTTGACGTCGACACAGGGCTGGGCGATCACGTAGGTCACGAGCGAGTGCTCCCTTCCGGGGGTTGAGCGACTGCCAGCCTACTCGTGCGGGGCTGCGACCACGGACCGCTCGCCGTCCGTCGGTCGCTGCCCGTCCTTCGGTCGCTGCCCGTCCGTCGGCCGCTGCCCGTCCGTCGGCCGCTGCCCGTCCGTCGGTCCCTGCGCACGGAGCCCGGTCAGGTCGGGCCAGGCGAGCACGAGCATGGCGACGACCGCCGGCCCGAACGTCCAGACGTAGCCCGCGGGGTTCGCCAGGACCAGCGGGGAGGTCGCTCCGGCCACGGCGACGAGCACCTGGGTGGCCAGGATGATCCCGATGCCGGCCGCAGCGACGAGCAGTCGCGATCGGTACAGCAGGCGGACGCCGACGACGATGCCGATCACGATGAGGGTGGTCAGGACCATGCCGATCGGCGCAGTGCTCCACGAGCCGATCTCGACGGTCTGCTGGTGCGTGATCGTGCCGAGGGCACCGACGAGGACGCCGACCACGGCGGCCACGACGACCGCGGTGGCCTTCCCCTGACCGGACATCTCGGCGTAGGTCTGCGGGGCGACGGGGACCGGGGGCGCGTCGTGGCGGAAGGCCTCGAGCGCCGGCACCTGGTGCCGGACGCCGTGCGGCATGACGTACGACAGCGACGAGGGGTCCTGCGGGTCGGCGGGGTCGACCGCGACCTGGCTGCGGTACTGCTCGAGTGCTGCCCGGACCCGGCCGCGCACCGGGCGCACGTCGACGGTGAGGTCCACCAGCCCGGAGTCGGCGTCCACGATCATCGAGAACGGGACCTCCTCGGCCCTCGCCGCGTAGCGGGCGGCGGCGTGGATGCGGAGGTGGTCCGGGTGCCCGTAGCCGCCGTCGTCGCCGTAGCTGACCACCGCGTCGGCGCCGGTCGAGCGGATGGCGGCGCGGACGTCGTCGACGACCTCGCCCAGGTCCGCGCGGGTCAGCGAGTCCTCCGGAGCGTCACCGGCCGAGGTGGCCCGGCCGTCCGGACCCCACTGCATGCCCGAGTCCGTGTACCGCCGTGCCGGGAGGTCCGTGGGCCGGGCTCCTGGACCGCCGAGCCAGAGGTGCGCGGGGCCGCCCAGTGCTGCCAGCGCGGCGGCGATCTCGGTCTCACGGTGCGCGGCGACCCGGAGGCCGTCGCCGGCCATCGGGGCGAGCTCGCTCGTGAGCATCTCGCCTCGCTCCCCGCGGGTCGCCGTCAGGACGGTCACGTGGGCGCCGAGTTCGAGCAGCGTCGCGATGGTGCCGCCGGACGCGAGCGTCTCGTCGTCGGGGTGCGCGTGGACGAAGAGGACGCGCTCAGGGCGTGTGACCGTGGACATCGCCTGCAAGCGTACGGGACGCCGTCGGGCCGCCGGGTGTCAGCGGGGTGTGACGATGTAGGTCGCGGTGGCCCCGCCGCCGCTGTCGGTCGAGAACGTCACGACGACGCGGTGGTCGTCGCTCCGGAACAGGCCGAAGGCACTCGAGGAGTCGGCCCGCTCGGCCGACTTCGTGAAGCCGGCGTCCGCCAGCTGCTGCGCTGCCCGGGCGAAGTCGTCGACCGAGGACACCCGGACCTGCACGACCCACCCGGAGTCGGCGGGCCCCGCGCCACCGCCCAACACGGTGCCGTCGACGAGCGGGACGGACGAGGACGGGAAGCCCGCGGGCACCTGGCCGTCGCTCGTCACCTTCGTGCCCTTGAGCGCGGTGTCGAGCGCGCCGTCGATGCCACCCGCGACCTTGGCCATGCCCTGCTGGATCGCGGCACCGTCGATGCCGTGCACGGTCTCGGACACGCTCGACGCCACCGAGGAACCGAGGTCCGTCGCCTGCGCGAGGTGCTCGGACGAGCAGCCGCTCAGTCCGGCGAGGGCGACGCCGGCAGCGACGGCGGCGGTGAGGGAGGTGCGGATCGGGTGACGCATGCCGGTACCGTAACCGCCCCGATGCCGGACTGGTCGAGCATCGGCTGGGAGATCACCCGCACTGGGGGCACGAGCGCCGGGCACCCACGCCGGGCGAGCACGCCGGACAGGCGCACCGGGACGGGCACGCCGCGACAGGCGCGCTCGTCAGCCGAGCGACGCGCGGGCCGCGGCGACGAGGGCGTCGACCCCGACCGGGATCGCAGTGTCGGCCTGCGGGGCGTAGAACGGCGAGTGGTTGCTCGGGACGTCCTCACCGCGGCGGAACAGTTCCGGGTCGGTGATGCCCGTGAACCAGTACACGATCGGTGCTCCGGCGGCGGTGGCGAGCTGTCCGACGTCCTCCGAGGCCATCGCCAGTCCGGACTCCACGTCGACCGCGTGCGGCACGACGGCACGCACGGCCTCGAGGACGACCGCTGCCTGCTCGGCGTCGTTCACCAGGACGTCGGCACCCGGGGCGCGCTCGATCGTCGGGGCAGCCAGACCCCCGGCATCACTCTCGGCCCGGACGATCCGCTCGATCGAGGCGACGATCCGCGCCCGGGTCTCCTCGTTGCGCGCCCGTGTGGATATCTCGATGACCGCGGTGTCCGGGATGATGTTCGGTCGCGTCCCGGCGTGGAAGGAGCCCACCGTGACGACGCCTGCGTCGCTCGGCCCGACCTCGCGTGAGACGACCGTCTGCAGCCGGACCACCGCCGAGGCCGCCGTGACGATCGGGTCGAGGGACGCCTGGGGAGCGGAGCCGTGGGCGCCGCGACCGTTGAACGTCACGGTGAAGCGGTCGCTCGACGCCATCACGGCACCGGACCCCACGGCGACCACGCCGACCGGGGCCGGGGCCGAGTGCTGCCCGAGGACCACGGCGGGCGTCGGGAAGCGCTCCACGAGGCCGTCGTCGATCATCGCGCGGGCACCGGAGATGACCTCTTCCGCCGGCTGGAACACCGCGACGACGGTGCCGCTCCAGTCCGCGGTGGTCCCGACCAGACGCTCGAGTGCACCGAGCAGCCACGTCACGTGGATGTCGTGACCGCAGGCGTGCATGGTCGGCCCCTCGTTGCCGTCCTCGTCCGTCGCGCGGTCGGTGCTGGCGTAGGGCAGGCCGGTGCGCTCCTGCACGGGCAACCCGTCCATGTCAGCGCGGAGCCAGACGACCGGACCGTCACCGTTCTCGAGGACACCGACCACACCCGTCCCGCCGACGCCCGTGGTGACCGTGATGCCGCCGATCTCGGTCAGCCGGTCGACGACGACGCCCGCGGTGCGGTGCTCCTGGAAGCCGAGCTCCGGGTGGGCGTGCAGGTCCTGGTAGATCGAGAGCAGGTCGAGAGTCACCGGTCCACCGTATCTCCCGACGCCGACGGCCCGGCCACCTGCGAGCGGTGACCGGGCCGTGGGAGGGAGGACGGGCCTCCCGAGTGGTTCTGCTTACGCGTCCTGGCGCTTGAGGCGCGCGTAGGACCGCTGGCGAGCCGAAGCGTCCAGCTCGACCTTGCGGATGCGGACCGCGTCCGGGGTGACCTCGACGCACTCGTCCTCGCGGGCGAACTCGAGGCACTCCTCGAGCGACAGCTGCCGGGACGGCGTCATCGACTCGAAGGTGTCGGCGTTGGCCGACCGCATGTTGGTGAGCTTCTTCTCCTTGGTGATGTTCACGTCCATGTCGTCGGCGCGCGAGTTCTCACCGATGACCATGCCCTCGTAGACCTCTTCGGTCGGGTTGACGAAGAACGACATCCGTTCCTGGAGGTTCGTGATGGCGAACGGGGTGACCACACCGGAGCGGTCGGAGACGATCGAGCCGTTGATGCGGGTCTGGATCGCGCCGGCCCACTCGTCGTAGCCGTGGAAGATCGCGTTGGCGATGCCGGTGCCGCGGGTCTCCGTGAGGAAGGACGTGCGGAAGCCGATGAGGCCACGCGACGGCACGATGAACTCCATGCGGATCCAGCCGGTGCCGTGGTTCACCATGTTCTCCATGCGTCCCTTGCGGGCTGCCATGAGCTGGGTGATGGCGCCGAGGTGCTCCTCCGGCGTGTCGATCGTCATGTGCTCGTACGGCTCCTGCAGCTTGCCGTTCTCGTCACGCCTGGTGACGACCTGCGGCTTGCCGACGGTGAGCTCGAAGCCCTCACGACGCATCTGCTCGACCAGGATGGCGAGCGCGAGCTCACCACGGCCCTGGACTTCCCAGGCGTCCGGGCGGCCGATGTCGACGACCTTGAGCGAGACGTTGCCGACGAGTTCGCGGTCCAGGCGCTCCTTGACCATGCGGGCCGTGAGCTTGTGGCCCCTGACCTTGCCGACGAGCGGCGAGGTGTTGGTGCCGATCGTCATCGAGATCGCCGGGGCGTCGACCGTGATGGTCGGCAACGGACGGACGTCCTCGGGGTCGGACAGGGTCTCACCGATGGTGATCGTGTCGAACCCGGCGACGGCGACGATGTCACCGGGGCCTGCGGACTCGGCCGGGAACCGGCTGAGCGCCTTGGTGATGAGGAGCTCGGTGATGCGGGCGTTGACGACGGTGCCGTCGTGCTTGACCCACGCGACCGTCTGGCCCTTCTTCATCTCGCCGTGGAAGATGCGCAGGAGCGCGAGGCGACCGAGGAACGGCGACGCGTCGAGGTTCGTGACGTGCGCCTGCAGCGGGTGCTCGTCGTCGTACGTCGGGGCCGGGACGTGCTGGAGGATCGCTTCGAAGAGCGGCTCGAGGTCGTCGTTGTCGGGCAGCGTGCCGTCTTCGGGCTTGTTGCGCGACGCGGCACCGTTGCGGCCGGAGGCGTAGACCACCGGCACGTCGAGGATCGCGTCGAGGTCGAGGTCGTCGACCTCGTCCGACATGTCGGAGGCGAGACCGAGGAGCAGGTCCTGGCTCTCCGAGACGACCTCGTCGATGCGCGAGTCCGGGCGGTCCGTCTTGTTGACGAGCAGGATCACCGGGAGCTTGGCGGCGAGCGCCTTGCGGAGGACGAAGCGCGTCTGGGGCAGCGGGCCCTCGGACGCGTCGACCAGCAGGACGACACCGTCGACCATGGAGAGGCCGCGCTCGACCTCACCACCGAAGTCGGCGTGGCCCGGGGTGTCGATCACGTTGATCGTGATGCGGCCGCCCGGGTTGAACTCCTCGGCGTGCTTCCCGTTGTAGAGCACCGAGGTGTTCTTCGCGAGGATGGTGATGCCCTTCTCGCGCTCGAGGTCGTTCGAGTCCATCATGCGGTCTTCGCCCTCGAAGTGGGCGTCGAACGAGTTGGTCTGCGTCAGCATCGCGTCGACGAGGGTGGTCTTGCCGTGGTCGACGTGTGCCACGATGGCGACGTTGCGCAGGTCGGACCGAGTGGCGAGCGCCATACAGGACATCCTTTTGTGTTCGGAAGATGATCGGGCGAGTGCCCGGGGTTCGGGCCGGTCCCGAAGGGTTCTCAGGCTCGTCCCGAAGGGATTCGGGACCGGCCCGAGGGTGCGGGACGGTGCCCGACGGATTTCGGGACCATGCCCGACTCGCCAGTCTACCGGTAGTTGGCAAGCAGAGGGAGTACAGCGTATGAGCCGTCGGCGAACGTGGACCGAGATCACCGTCGTCCTCATGCTCTCACTGGGCGCCAGCGCGCTCTACTCGGTGCTGCAGATCATCGACGACCTGTCGCAGACGACGCCGCTGGGACAGCAGTCCACGGCGCTCAACACCTCGACGACGACCGTGCAGTACGTGGACCTCGCGCGTCAGCTCCTGGGGATCGCGGTCGACCTGGCGCCCGTGGCACTGGTCTGCATGCTGCTGTGGAGCAGCTCGCGTCCGCACCTCGGCCGGCTCGGCATCGACCGCTTCCGGGTCCGCCCTGACCTCGGCGGTGCGGCCCTGATCGCGCTCTGCATCGGCGTCCCGGGCCTCGCGCTGTACTTCACGGGCCGCGCCCTCGGGATCACCGTCGCCGTCGACCCGGCCGCCCTCGGGTCGTACTGGTGGACGATCCCGGTGCTCCTGCTGTCGGCCGTCCGATCGGGCCTGCAGGAAGAGGTGATCGTCGTCGGCTACCTGTACGCACGCCTCGGCGATCTCGAGTGGGGGCGGTGGCAGGTCATCCTGTCCACCGCGGTCCTCCGCGGGAGCTACCACCTGTACCAGGGCTTCGGCGCGTTCATCGGCAACGCGGTGATGGGCATCGTCTTCGGCTGGATCTACACGAGGTGGGGACGACTGCTCCCCCTCGTGATCACGCACGTGCTCCTCGACGCCACCGTGTTCGTCGGCTACCCGTTCGTCGTGCGGGCCTTCCCCGGGCTCTTCTCGTGATGCACAGCCAGGACGCTGTGGCCGGTCCTCCACAGGAACACGGAGAGCTTCGCCACTGATCTCCTGAAATGCTACGTTCCACACATTGCACCGAGCGATGTGGGGAACGATGGGGATCGAGTTCGACGACGTGGCCGCGTCACGGCTGCTCGCCTGCCTGACGGACGCGGCGCTGGGCCTCCGGGCGAGCGGTGCCGGCCGACGTGCCAGCGCCGAGACGGCGCTGCGCGACTTCCAGGGTGCGTACGCGCGCCTGTTCGAGGCGGCCCGGACGATCGAGTCGGAGGACCGGGTCCGGTTGACGAGGGCGCTCGAGGACCTCGCCGTCCAGCTGCACGTCGTCAACCGTCAGGCGGACGAGGAGCGCCGGCGACAGGAGGCTCGTGCCGCGTGGCAGGAGCGCGAACGGGAACGGGACCGGGCCCTCCTCACCGTCGGAGCCCCGCTGCGGCCGACACTGGACTGGTCCAGCTGTCTCTGGGACCCGGAGCCGGCGGACACCCCGGTCCGTCCGACACCGCTGACGGCGTCGTTCCGTGCGCGGACCCGGCCGCGGAGCAGCGGCGGCGGGAGTGGCGCGGGTGGTCCGAGCGGTACGGGCGGCCGGAGCGGTGCCGACCCGCGGCGCATCCGCGAGTTCAGCGACTCGGCTCATGTGCAGGACGCGGCCACCGAACAGGACCTGACACGGGTCCGGAACGCGTGGGCGGGCTTCATCAGTCGGTGCAGTTGGGTCCCGGTCGACGAGGCCACCCTGGTCGTCGGGTTCGGGGACTACCTGGCCGAGAACGCCGAGGACGCAGCATGGGCGGCACGCATCGCAGACGCGTTCGCCGCCGCGGGTGGTCGCGTGTCCCTGGCGAACGGGACCCTCGACGTCGCCGGCACGTCGACCATGCCCGCGGCACTCCGACGAGCACTGGACCCGTCGGCGACGCCGGCCGAGGTCGCAGCGGCCTGGCGGGGACTCGGGCTGTCGGAACACGACCTCCGCGCGCTCCCCCTGGCGACGAAGCTGCAGATCGCGAACCTCGACGGTGTCCCGGCTGCGGCGCGGGACATCGCCTCGCGCGCGGTCCTGACCGCCGCGCTGGCGAACCCGGAGCGGGTGTACCGGATGCTCGGGCTGCCGTACGCCTACGGGGCGGTGGGGATGGACGAGTTCCGTCGACAGGTGGCGGCGTTGTGGAAGGGGGTACGGCGGGCGGATCGACTGGCGCAGGGACTCGACGCACCGTCCGCGGCCGTGGCGCAACTCGTCGGGTTCGGAGCGTCGGACGGGGCACTCGTCGCTGCGGTGTCACTCGGGGACCTCGACACGGCGTCGAACGTCACGGTGAACGTACCGGGCGCAACGACCACGCTCGACAGCGCGGATGAGAAGGTCCGCGCCGCCAACGGCGTGGTACGCCGAGCGATGCGACTCACCCCCTCGTCGACCTTCGCCTTCGTCTCCTGGTTCGGTTACCGGGCACCGGCGGCCATCGAGGTGCCTTCCCAGCAGCGTGCGGTCGCGGGCGGGGCCGAGCTCACGTCCTTCCTCGATGGTGTCCGCGACAGCCGGAACGGCAACGGCCCTCGCCGTCTGACGGTGCTCGGACACTCCTACGGGTCTGCGGTCGCTGTCGAAGCGACCGCGCAGACGCGGTACCGGATCGATGCCGTCGTCACGTACGGGTCCGTGGGGCTCACCGACGACACGAAGCCCGAGCACCTCAACGTCGGCGAGGTCTTCGCCACGGAGGGTGAGCAGGACCACACGGCCCGCCTCGGGAGGATCGGTCGGACCGACCCGCGTGCACTGCCCAGCGTGCACGTCTTCTCGGCGGAGGCAGGGCCGGAAACGAACGCGGTCACTGGTCACGACATGTACCCGCCGCGGGGCGTGGGGTACCTGTCACCGGGAGCCACATCACAGCGGCACATCGCCGAGATCATCGCAACGGGGAGGCCGGAATGAAGACGTCGACCAGGACAGTCGGCACGATCGGTGCCGTCCTCCTGACAGTCGGGCTGACTGTCGGGTGCACGTCCGGAGAGGGGACCGTGGACGAAGACGCAGGAGCACGCACGCAGCAGGAGGTCGCCACGCTCTCCTTGCGTGAGGAGTTCGACCGCTACCGCGAGCAGTACCGGAAGATGCAGGAGGTGCTCGCCGATGCGCAGCGACAGCTGTACGAGGGAGCGTGGCGATGGAACGGCGGGGACGACATCCCGCAGATCGGCGGCGACGGGGCGCGCCCGCTGGCCGGCGCGGACACGCACAACACCTACGCCCTGACCTCGAGTCGCTCGTACGACCCTGAAGGCGCCGAGGGGGCCAGGTCTGACCTCGACCCCATGATCGACTACTTCACCGCGAACAGTTGGAGCTTCCACGTCGAACGGGTCGGTCGTACCTACTACCTCGACGGCTTCACCGATGACGGCTGGCGTATCGAGTACCTCGTTCAACAGAGCGGTCATTACTCGCTCACGGTCTACAGCGACCTGTTCTGGACGAACGACGCTGACGCCCTGTCCGAAGCTGTGGGCGGCCGCGCCGGAGGACGTCACCCCGCCTACTCCAGACCCGGCGAGTACCCCGATCCGCCGACATGGGACTCCCCGATCATCAGCCCTCCGAAGATCTGACGATGCGAGACCGGATTCGACTCGGGGTGATCGCCTCCACCGTTCTCGGGCTACTGGGCGGTTGCGCGTCGGGCGGAACAGAGATGCCGAAGGACGCCGCCGGACTCACCCAGGAACAGGTCCGAGAGCTGACACTCCACCAGGAGTACGACCGCTACCGCGACCACTACGAACACATGCAACGGCTGCTCGAGGGAGCGCAGCTCGCCGTCCACGATGGCGAATGGGAATGGGTCGCCGGCGACGGAATCCCTGGGATCGGAGGCGACGGGGTCGCTCCCCTGCCCGGAGCAGACACCAAGAACAGCTACTTCCTCACTTCTGGCCGCATCTGGATGCCACCTGGCGCCACCGGTGCGCAGCGCGACCTCGACCCCATGATCGAGTACTTCGAACACCAGGGGTGGGCGATCGACCAACGCGCGATCTCCGACAGCTACGAAGTCTGGGCCAACACAGGCGACGGATGGCAGATCAACTACAGCCTCCGCACCAACGGGCGGTACTCCCTCGACGTCTACAGCGAACTGTTCTGGACCAACGACGCGCTCGACCTGTCGACGGCTGTGTACGGCAGGTCTGCGCTGCAGTGGCCGGACGACTCCGTCCCGGGCGAACACCCCGTCCCGCCATCATGGGAGTCGCCCATCATCAACCAGCCCGAGATCTGACGATGCGCCACCGATCGGGGCTCGTAGCCGTCGCTCTGACCGTGCTCGGGTTGGCCGGTTGCGCGGCGAGGGGGCCAGAAATGCCGAAGGACGCCGCCGGACTCACCCAGGAACAGGTCCACGCGATGACACTCCATGAGGAGTTCGATCGGTACCGCGACCGCTACGACCACATGCAGCGATTGCTCGAGGGAGCGCAGCTCGCTGTCCACGGCGGCGAGTGGCACTGGAACGGCGGAGACGACATCCCCCAGATCGGCGGCGACGGCATGGCACCGTTGCCCGGTGCGGACACGCACAACACCTACGCACTGACCTCGAGTCGCTCGTACGACCCCGAAGGCGCAGAGGGAGCCAAGTCAGATCTCAACCCGATGCTCGACTACTTCACCGCGAACGACTGGAGCTCCCACGTCGAACGGGTCGGGCCTACCTACTACCTCGACGGTTTCACCAACGACGGCTGGCATGTCGAGTACCTCGTCCAACGGAGTGGTCATTACTCGCTGACGGTCTACAGCCACCTGTTCTGGACCAACGACGACGATGCCCTCTCGGAAGCAGTCGGGAGCCGTGCCGCCGGACTGCACCCCCGGGAGTTCGAGGCCCGGCGAGTACCCCGATCCGCCGACGTGGGACTCCCCCGTCATCAGCCCTCCGAAGATCTGAGCCGCACCACGAGACGGACGGGAGGCGGTTCGCACGTCGTGCGCACCGCCTCCCGTCATCCCACGGCTAAGCCGCGATCGACGGGACCTTCTCCGGGTAGTGGCACGCCGCGCGGTGGTCGACGTCCTCGCCGCGGCGGGGCGCCTTCTCGGGCGACTCCTGCTCGCAACGGCGGCGCTCCTCCTCCGGGAGGATCGCGTAGAGCGGGCAGCGTGACCGGAACCGGCAGCCGGTCGGTCGCTCGGTCGGGCTGGGTGGGTCACCCGGCAGCAGGATCGTCGTGCGGGACCGCTCGATGACGGGGTCCGGCACCGGCACGGCGGACATGAGTGCTGCCGTGTAGGGGTGCATCGGGCGTTCGAAGACCTCGTCGACGGCACCCTCCTCGACCGTGCGGCCGAGGTACATCACGCTGACCCGGTCGGCGACGTGCCGGATGACGGAGAGGTCGTGCGAGACGAACAGGTACGAGAGCCCAAGGCGTGCCTTGAGTTCGGCGAGCAGGTTGAGCACGCCAGCCTGGATCGACACGTCGAGGGCGGAGACCGGCTCGTCGAGGACGACGAGGTCCGGCTCCACCGCGAGCGCACGTGCGATGGAGATGCGCTGCCGCTGCCCGCCGGAGAACTCGTGCGGGTAACGGTCTGCCTCGGCGGCCTGCAGCCCGACCAGGCCGAGCAGTTCGGGCACCCGTTCGTCGATGCGGGACGCCGGCGCACCGATCGCTCGGAGCGGTTCCGCGACGACGTCGAACACCGACATGCGCGGGTCGAGGCTGGCGGACGGGTCCTGGAACACCATCGAGATGCGCTGACGCAGTGCCCGTGTGCCGGCTGCACCGCGGGCGGTGGCGTCGGCGAGTGATTCGCCGAACAGTTCGACGGTTCCCGCTTCGGGACGCTCGAGGTCCATCAGCTGGTGCAGGGTCGTCGACTTGCCGGAGCCGGACTCGCCGACGAGGCCGAGGGTCTCACCGCGGCGGATGTCGAGGTCCACTCCGTCGACGGCGTAGACGTCGCCGACCTTCCGACGGAACACGGCGCCCTTGACGAGCGGGAACGTCTTGGTGAGCCCTTCGACGTGCACGACGGGCTCACGGTCGGTGCGCGACGCCTCGACCGCGGCGGCGTGCTCGGGGACGACGGGCAGGGCGAAGATCCGGCCGGCATCCGCGTGGGCGGCGGCGACCTCGGCGGTGCGGTGGCATGCGGCGGTGTGACCGGAAGCGTGCAGTGGACGGGACGCGCTGGCAGCCGAGGGCGTGGCGGTGCTCGCGGTGGTCTCGTCCGCATCCGCCCGGGTACCGACGGCGGCGGCGTCGACGGCTGCGATGCCGATGCCCACCGGCGGAGCGAGGGCCGGCTCGGTCGACCGGCAGACCTCGCTGACCAGGGGGCAACGAGCCGCGAAGGGGCAGGCGTCCGGCAGGTCGATGAGCGAGGGCGGCGACCCGGGGATCGGCACGAGCGGCGACCGGTCGGTGGCGTCGAGCCGCGGGAGCGCCCCGATGAGTCCGATCGTGTACGGCATGCGCGGACGGGCGAACAGCTCTTCGGCGGTCGCTGTCTCGACGATCCGGCCGGCGTACATCACGGCGATCCGGTCGGCGATGCCCGCGATGACCCCGAGGTCGTGGCTGACGAACACCAGCGCCGCACCCGTCTCGCGCTGGGCGGTCCGGAGCACCTCGATGATCTGCGCCTGGATCGTGACGTCGAGCGCCGTGGTGGGCTCGTCCGCCAGGATCACGTCGGGGTCGTTCGCCATCGCCATCGCGATCATCGCGCGCTGCCGCATGCCGCCGGAGAACTCGTGCGGGAAGGCGTCGACGCGGCGGGCGGGCTCGGGGATCCCGACGAGTTCGAGGAGCTCGATCGCACGGGCACGGGCCTCCGCCTTCGAGGCACCGCGGTGCAGGCGGACGGTCTCGGCGATCTGGTCACCGATCGTGTACACCGGTGTGAACGCGGACAGCGGGTCCTGGAAGACCATCGCGACCTTGTCGCCACGAAGCCGGCTCATCTGCTTGTCCGAGCGGCCGAGGAGTTCCTCGCCGTCGAGTTCGACGGAGCCGGTCACCTTCGTCGTCTCGGGCAGCAGTCCGAGGACGGCCATGCTCGTCACCGACTTGCCGGACCCGGACTCCCCGACGATGCCGAGGACCTCGCCGCGTCGGAGTTCCAGGTCGACCCCGCGGACCGCGTGCACGGTCCCCCGCGGCGTCGGGAAGCGGACGTGCAGGTCACGGACCCGCAGGATCGGCTCAGTGGTGGTCGTCGGCGTCGCGGCCGACCCGTTCGTGATGGTGCTCATGCTGCTTCCCCGATGGTCAGTGCGGCGGTCATACGCCGGAGCCGGCCTGCGTGTTCAACGCGGCCACGTCCACGGCCGCCTGGTTCTGGTCACGACGGCGGTTGCGCTTCTCGCGCTTGCCGGTCGTCGAGGTGGGGTCGAGGGCGTCGCGGAGACCGTCACCGATCAGGTTCGCCGCGATCGCGAAGACCACGAGCGCGCCGGCTGCGAAGTAGAACAGCCACGGGCTGGTCAGCGCGTTGGCCTGGTTCTGCGCGATCAGGGTGCCCAGCGAGACGTCGGGTGCCTGCACGCCGAAGCCGAAGTAGCTCAGCGTCGTCTCGCCGAGCACCGCGGTGGCGACCTGGATCGTGCCGTCGATGATGAGGAAGGACGCCACGTTCGGCAGGATGTGCCGGAAGATGATCCGGAACGGGCCGATCCCCATGTAGCGGGCGGCCCGGACGAACTCGCGTTCCTTGACGGACAGCGTCATCGCCCGCACCACACGGGCGGTGATCATCCAGCCGAACAGCGTGATGAGCACGACCAGGACCAGCCAGCCGGCGTTCTGGATGCGCGGGCTGATGATCGCGATGATGAGGAACGACGGCAGCACGAGCAGCATGTCGACGAAGAACATCACGATGCGGTCGACCCAGCCGCCGAAGTACCCGGCGGCCGCACCCGTGATCGCCGCGATCGCGGTCGAGAACACGGCGACGAGCAGGCCGATCAGCAGGCTCTTCTGCATGCCGCGTGCGGTCTGCGCGAACACGTCCTGCCCGATGCCGTTCGTACCGAACCAGTGCGCTGCGCTGGGCGGTCGCGTGAACGACGTGTAGTCGATCGCCGAGTACTGCCAGGGGCTGACCAGCGGGCCGATGAACGCGAAGGCGAACAGCACCACGACGACGATGACGCCGATGCCGGCACCGCGGTTCATGAAGAGGCGCCGCGTGGTCTGCAGGAACCGGTTGCCCTGCCGCTTCGGACGGGCCGGGGTGTCGCTCCGCGCGATGAGCGACGGGTCGACGGGTTCGATCCGGGTGTCGGTCATGTCATGCCCTCCTGACGCGCGGGTCGAGCGCGGCGGTCGCGACGTCGGCGAGGAACCCGGCGATGAGCACCACCACCGCGGCGAACAGCGTGTACGCCGTCACGACGTTGACGTCGTTGCCGTTCACCGCGTCGATGAACCACGAACCGAGCCCGTTCCACGCGAAGATCTTCTCGGTCAGGGTGGCCCCGGTCAGGATGCCGAGGAACCCGTAGGCGAAGAGCGTGGTCATCGGGATGAGTGCGGTGCGCAGGCCGTGCTTGAACGTGGCGCGGCCGCGCGTGAGCCCCTTCGCCCGAGCGGTCCGGAGGAAGTCCGAGCCCAGGACGTCGAGCATGGTCGCGCGCTGGTAGCGGCTGTAGATGGCGATGAGGCCCACCGCGATCGAGATCGTCGGCAGCAGCAGGTGCGCGCCGCGGTCGACGAGCAGGGTCAACGCCGATCCGTCGAGTCCGGGCGTGGCTTCGCCGGTGAAGTTGATGAGTTGGCTGCCGGCGTCCTGGTTGAGCTTGGTCGCACCGATCTTCAGGAACACGGCGGTCAGGAACACGGGTGTCGAGAACAGCACGATCGAGATCGCGGCACTCACCCGGTCCGAGATCTGGTACTGCCGGATCGCGTTCCACACGCCGACGAGCACGCCGAGCACGATGCCGGCGATCGACCCGACGAGCAGCAGTCGGAGGCTCACCCCGAGCCGCGGGAAGAACTGTTCGTTCACGGAGCGGTCCTGGATCGTCTGGCCGAGGTCACCGTGCACCACGCCTTCGAGCCAGTGCCCGTAGCGGATCACGACGGGGGTCTTGTCGTTGACGCCGATGTCGTCGAGCTTGGCGTCGATGACCTGCGCTGACGGCGCGGGGTTCCGCTGCGCGTAGACGGAGCGGGGGCTGAACGTCGCTGACGCGAGGAAGTAGGTCAGCGAGGTCGCGAGGAACACGAGCACGACGTAGTACACGAATCGACGCGCCAGGAAGCGGATCATGGAGGCCACCATAGAGCCTCGTTTGTTTCCGGTACATGTCGCGCCACGGCCGGGCTCGTAACGAAAGTACGTCGGATGCAGAAAAAGCGCTCTACCCCCGCTGGGGGGCCCTAGGCTCAACGACAACTTCCAGAGGGGAACGAAATGAAGCACAGGAAAGTCATCGTGGTGACGGCGGCCCTCGCCGGCATCGCACTCGCCGTGACCGGTTGCTCGGGCGGCTCGGGTGGATCCGGCGGGTCCGCCTCGGACGACTCGGGCAAGAAGACGCTGCCGACCTCGGCACAGATCAACGCGAAGCCCGTCTCGGACCTGGAAGACGGCGGCACACTGCGTCTGCCGATCTCGCAGTGGGTCTCGCAGTGGAACTACAACCAGGTCGACGGTCCACTCGTCGACGCGTCGACGATCGAACAGGCGACGATGCCGTTCATCTACACGATCGACGGCAAGGGTGCCCCGACGCTCAACACCGACTACGTCTCGAAGGCGGAGGTCACGAGCGACGACCCGCTCACGATCTCGTACACGATCAACGACGACGCCCAGTGGAGCGACGGCTCGGAGATCACCTGGCGTGACTTCGAGAACGAGTGGAAGACCACCAACGGCGAGGACAAGGCCTACCTCATCGCCGGCTCGACCGGCTACGAGGACATCTCCTCCGTCACCAAGGGCGCGACCGACAAGGACGTCGTGGTCGAGTTCGCCACCCCGTTCTCGGACTGGAAGTCCCTGTTCAGTCCGCTGTACCCGGCCAGCCAGACCAGCACGCCTGACCAGTTCAACAACGGGTACAAGGGCAAGGTCCCGGTCTCGTCCGGTCCGTACGAGATCACCGACCTGAACGAGACCGCCGGCACCGTCACCATGAAGCCGGACGACAACTGGTGGGGCGACAAGCCGAAGCTCGACCAGGTGATCTTCCGGTCGCTGGACGGCAACGCCGACGTCGACGCGTACCTCAACAAGGAGATCGACTCCGTCCTCACGACGACGTCGGAGCGCTTCGACCGGGTGAAGAAGGTGAAGAACTCGAAGATCCTCGCCTCGACATCCGCGCAGTACACCCACGTGGACTTCTCGTCGCACGGTCTGCTCAAGGACAAGCAGCTCCGGCTGGCGATCCAGCACGGTGTGAACCGTGACGCCCTGGCCCAGGTCATCGGCGGCACCCTGCCCTACAAGCTCGGCACGCTCGACAACCACCTGTTCCTGTCCACGGACAAGGGCTACAAGTCGAACATCAAGCCGAACGGCGACTTCGACGTCGAGAAGGCGAAGAAGCTGCTGGACGACGACGGCTGGAAGACCGACGGCACCTACCGCTCGAAGGGCGGCAAGCAGCTCGCGATCGCCGTCACGATCCCGTCCGGTGCCCCGACCTCGCAGCAGCTGGCGCAGGTCATGCAGCAGCAGCTGAAGGAGATCGGCGTCAAGCTCACCCTGAAGTCGGTCGCCACCGACGACTTCTTCGAGCAGTACGTCACCCCCGGCAACTACGACATGACGATCTTCGTCTGGGGCGGCACCGGCTTCCACTCCAGCGCGGCGACGATCTACACCTCGGGTGCCACCGGCCAGAACTACGGCCGCGTCAGCTCGGGTGCGATCGACAAGCTGACGAAGCAGGCGCTGTCCGAGCCGGACTCGGACAAGGCCAACGTCATCTGGAACAAGATCGACAAGCAGGTCTGGTCGATCGGACACTCGATGCCGATCACCGCGAAGCCCGCGCTGGTCGCCCAGAACCCGAAGCTCGCCAACTACGGCGCGTTCGCGGGTGCGCAGAACATCGACTGGACGAAGGTCGGCTTCACCAAGTAGCCACCGACTGACGGTCAGCGAGGGGCCGGACGCACTGCGTCCGGCCCCTTCGTCGTCCCGGTTCCGTCCGGTGTGCGCTCTCGCAGGACATGCACGGTGCAGTCCCCGTCGCATCGACTGCCCGGACCGTACTGTTGCCCCATGGCCATCCCCGACACGGGCACCGCGGCGCCGGGCTTCGCGCTCCCCGGAATGATCGTCCGCGATGGTGTCCGCAACGACGCGGAGTACTCGCTCGCGGCCGAGGTCGGCCGCCCGGTCGTCCTCGCCTTCTACCCCGGTGACGCCACCCCCGTCTGCACCGCCCAACTCTGCTCCTACCAGCAGGAACTCGACGACTTCCGCGACCTCGGTGCCGTGGTCTGGGGCATCAGCCCGCAGGGGCTCGACTCGCACGAGGGCTTCGCCCGGAACGCGTCGCTCTCCTTCCCACTGCTCTCCGACGTCGCCGGTGACGTCGTCCGCGCCTACGGCGTCCACGTGCCCGGCCTCGGCCTCCGCCGCTCCGTCTTCGTCATCGGTCCGGACGGCCTGGTGCGCTGGCGGCACGTGGGCCTGGTCGGCCTCCGCTTCCCGCGCGCCGAGGTCATCCGTGACCAGATCGAGCAACTCGTCGAATGAGGCGTTGACAGGCGGGACCGACGGGGTGACGATGATTGCCCTGCAGACCTCCGGGTTCGCCTCCCCGGGACATCGGGTCTCCTGCCGGTACGTGCTCGGCCTGTCTGGTCCGCTCGGTGGGTGGTCCCGGGGAGGCGCTCTCGTCGCCCGCCGATGCGGTCTCTCCTAGGCTTGCCCCCATGCCCGAACGGACAGCGCCCACCCGGATCGTCGCGACCAACATGCGCCGCTTCGCCGTCGCACTCTGGGTCGTCGCCGTCGCCCTCGTCGTCATCGGACTCGTCACGAACGGCCTCCGCGCCGCGTGGCTGGTGCCGGTGCCGTCCCTCTTCACCGCCTGGTTCGCCTGGGTCGTGCTCTGGCGTCCGCGCATCGAGCTGACCGAGGACGAGTTGGTCGTCGTCGACGTCCGCCGCACCACCCGCTTCGCCTGGCGCCGCGTGCAGGACGTCCGGTCGAAGTACGGGCTCGAGGTCGTCACCGACCAGGGTGAACAGCGGGTCTGGATCGCGCCGCGTCCGACGGCACGGCTCGCGATCGAACGGCCGGGAGGCCCGGTGCAACTCAGCGTCGCCGCTGCGGCGGACGAGATGCGTGCGCGGGTACCCGCCCCGGTCGCGTACGACGGCGCTCCCCCGGCGACGGTCACCGCGGCACCGATCGTGCACCGTGTGCACGGCTGGGCGATCGTCGCCCTCGTCGTCCTCGGGATCGCCGGCAGCCTGGCCGGCGCGCGCCTCTGACCTGACCGACACCGCCATCGACCACCGGGGCGTTCCCGGTGTGCGCGTCGTGAGGCGGGCCTCCCGTCCGACACCCGGAACGACGGAACGCGCCGTCCCGAGGCGGGGCGGCGCGTTCCTCGTGTTGCGGGCTCTGCGGGTCAGCGACCGAACTCGAAGCCGGCGCCGGGGATGGCGGCCAGCAGGTCCTTCGTGTACTGCTCACGCGGGTTGGCGAAGACCTCATCGGTCGTCGCCTTCTCGACGATCTGGCCCTTGCGCATCACGCACACGTTGTCCGCGACCAGACGGACGACCGCCAGGTCGTGGGTGATGAACAGGTAGGTCAGACCGAGCTCCGACTGCAGCTCGGTGAGCAGGTCGAGGATCTGACCCTGCACGAGCACGTCGAGGGCCGAGACCGCCTCGTCGAGGACGATGACCTCCGGCTTGAGCGCCAGCGCACGCGCGACGGCGATGCGCTGCCGCTGTCCACCGGACAGTTCGCTCGGGTACCGGTTGACCATCGACTTCGGCAGTGCCACCTGGTCGAGCAGCTCGAGGACCCGGGCACGGCGCGAGGCCTTGTCGCCGACCTTGTGCGTGCTGAGCGGCTCGGCGATCGTGTTGCCGACGTTGTACATCGGGTCCAGCGAGCCGTACGGGTCCTGGAACACGGGCTGGACGCGGCGACGGAAGTCGAACAGGTCCTTGCCCTTGAGCGCACCGATGTCGATGCCGTCGAACTGCACCGAACCGGACGTGATCGACTCGAGCTGCAGGACGAGCTTGGCGACGGTGGACTTGCCCGAACCGGACTCGCCGACGAGCGCCGTGGTGGTGCCCTTCGGGATCGCGAAGGAGACGCCGTCGACGGCCTTGAGTTCTCGGGTCGCCATGCCCTGACCACGCAGCTTGTAGACCTTCTGCAGGTCCTTGACGACGATGAGGTCCTCGGCGGGCCTGCTCTCGCGCTCGTGGGCGCGGGCCAGGAGTTCGTCGTCCTCGCTGCCGGTGTCGGCGATCGCGACGGACTGGTGCTGCACCTTCGACTGGATACGACGGCTCGCGAGCGACGGTGCCGCGGCGACGAGTCGCTGCGTGTACGGGTGCTGCGGGTTCGCCAGGATCTCCTTGGACGGACCGGCCTCGACGACCTGGCCCTTGTACATCACCACGAGCTTCTCGGCACGCTCGGCAGCCAGGCCGAGGTCGTGGGTGATGAACAGGACCGAGGTGCCGAAGTCGCGCGTCAGGCTCTCGAGGTGGTCGAGGATGACACGCTGCACGGTGACGTCGAGGGCCGAGGTCGGCTCGTCGGCGATGAGCAGCTTCGGGCGGCTGGACAGACCGATGCCGATGAGGACGCGCTGGCGCATACCGCCGGAGAACTCGTGCGGGTACTGCTTCAGACGGCTCTCGGCGTCACCGAGTCCGGCCTCCTGCAGGACCTCGACGGCCCGGGCACGGATCGCGGACTTGCCGGTCGCCATGCCGTTCGCCTTGATGGCCTCTTCGACCTGGAACCCGATCTTCCAGAGCGGGTTGAGGTTCGACATCGGGTCCTGGGGGACGTACCCGATCTCGGTTCCGCGGATCTCGGCCATCTGCTTCTCGTTCAGGCCGACGAGCTCGCGCCCGTTCAGCTTGATCGATCCGCCGGTGATCTGGCCGGTGCCGGGGAGGAGCTTGATGATCGCCTGCGCGCTGGTGGACTTGCCCGAACCGGACTCCCCCACGATCGCCAGGCGCTCGCCCTGCTCGAGCGTCATGTTGACGCCACGGACGGCCTGAACCAGACCGGACTGCGTCTTGAAGCCGACGTGCAGGTCGGTGATCTCCAGCAGCGGGGCGCCGGGTGTGCCGGACGCCTTGGCGTTCGGCTCGGTGAGTGTCTCGCTCATCGGCGGGCCCTCGCCTTCGGGTCGAGCGCGTCGCGGACCACGTCACCGAGGAGGAGGAACGCGAGCACGGTGATGGACAGGGCGGCGGACGGCCAGAAGATCGTCGACGGGCTGGTGCGGATCGACGACTGCGCGGCACCGATGTCGAGGCCCCAGCTGAGTGCCGACGGCGGGAGGCCGATGCCGAGGAACGACAGGGTGGCCTCCGCGACGATGAACGTGCCGAGGGACACCGTCGCGACGACGATGACCGGAGCGAGCGAGTTCGGGATCACGTGCCGCACGAGCGTGGTGAAGCGGCTGACACCGAGCGCCGCGGACGCGGTCACGTAGTCGGCCTGCTTCGCGCTGAGCACGGCACCGCGCATGATGCGCGCGATCTGCGGCCAGGCGAAGACGGCGAGCACGAGCGACACCGTCACGGCGTTCCGCGCCGGCACCACCGACATGATCACGATAGCGCCGAGGACGGTCGGGATCGAGAAGAAGACGTCGCCGATGCGGGAGACGATCGTGTCGAGCCAGCCGCCGTAGAACCCGGCGAGGGCACCGATGACCACGCCGACGATCGTGACGAGCACGGTCGCGAGCAGGCCGACGATGAGGGAGTTCTGGGCACCCCAGATGACGCGGGCGTACACGTCGTAGCCCTGCCGCGTGAAGCCGAGCAGGTGACCGGCACGCGGGCCCTCGTTGCTGTCGTCGAGGTTCGCGGCGCGCGGGTCCAGGTGCGTGAACAGCCCGGGCGCGATCGCGACGACGATGATCAGCAGGATGAGGACCGACGAGATCCAGAACGTGGGACGGCGGCGCATGGACTCCCATGCGTCGGTCCACAGCGAACGGGTCTTCTCGTCCTCGTTGACCTGGTCGACCGCCAGGAGCGGAGTCTCCTCGATCGGCGCGACGTAGTGCGTCGCCGAGCGGGGTTCGGTGTTACTTGGCATAGCGGATCCTCGGGTCCAGGACGGCGTAGAGCAGGTCGACCAGGAGGTTGGCGAGCATGAAGATGATGACCATCACGGCGACGAAGGAGACCACCGTGGGGCCTTCGCCGAGCTTGACGGCCTGGAACACCGTGCCACCCACACCGTGGATGTTGAAGATGCCCTCGGTCACGATCGCACCGACCATCAGGTTGCCGATGTCGACGCCCAGGTAGGTCACGACCGGGATCAGCGAGTTCCGGAAGATGTGCACCCCGACGACGCGACGACGGGACAGACCCTTCGCGGTCGCGGTCCGCACGAAGTCAGCGCTCATGTTCTCGGCGACGCTCGCACGGGTCAGACGCACGATGTAGGCGAACGACACCGACGCCAGCACGATCGCCGGCAGCACCAGCTCGGACCACGGCGCCTGGCCGGATACGGTCACGCGGAACAGGCCGAGGTTGATGCCGAGGACGTACTGCAGCAGGAATCCGACGACGAAGGTCGGGACCGAGATGAGCAGCAGCGAGACGACGAGGGCCGTCGCGTCGAACAGCTTGCCCTTGCGGAGACCGGCGACGACACCGACGACGATGCCGGCCACGGCCTCGAAGACGAGCGACAGGATCGCCAGGCGCGCGGTGATCGGGAACGCCGCTGCGAGCTGCTGGCTGACCGGCAGGCCCGAGAACGTCGTGCCGAGGTCACCGCGGAACAGGCCACCGACCCAGAGCAGGTACTGGACGAAGAACGGCTTGTCGAGGTTGTACTGCTGCCGGATCGCTTCGATCACCTGCGGCGACGGCTGGCGGTCGCCGAACAGTGCGGCGACCGGGTCCCCGGGCAGCGAGAACACCATGAAGTAGATGAGGAACGTGGCCCCGAAGAAGACGGGGATGAGCTGCAGGAGGCGCTTGCCGAGGTACCAGAGCATCAGATCCCTGCCTGGTTCGCAGCGCGCATGTCGTTCAGGTTCATGTCGTGAGGGGTGGACGGTCCGAGGGTCGGCACGGGTGTCCGGTGCGGGCGGCGGCGCCCGCGTTCGTGGGGGAAGGTGTGACCGCCGTGGTACGGGGGCTCGGGGACCGTGGTCCCCGAACCCCCGTCCGGTTGGCCGCGGAGCAGGATACCTGTCCGCGATGTGTCTCGCGAGGAGACGTGTGTTACTTGGTGACCTCGATGTCGTAGTACAGCGGGACGGAGTCCCAACCGAACTTGACGTTCTTCACGTTGTCGGCAGACCAGACACCGGTGACGTTGGAGTACCAGAGCGGGATCTCGGGCAGGTCCTTGAGCAGCAGCTCCTGAGCCTTGTCGAAGGACTTGTTGCCCTCTTCGACGGACGAGGCCGAACGGCCCTTGGCGAGCAGTTCGTTGTACTCGGCCGAGTCGTAGCGCGAGTAGTTGTTCGACGAGCCTTCACCCATGGTCGGGCCGAGGAAGTTGTACAGCGACGGGTAGTCGGCCTGCCAACCGGTGCGGCTTCCGCCCGTGAGCTTGTCGTCCGTCTGCAGCGCGAGCGCCTCGGCGAACGTCGGGAGGGCCTTGCCCTCGGCCTTGATGCCCAGCGTGCTGGAGATCGAGTTGGTCACGGCGGTGACCCAGGCCTCGTGTCCACCGTCAGCGTTGTACGCGATGGTGAGCGTGTCGTTGTACGGCGAGATGTCGTCGGCCTGCTTCCACAGCTTCTTGGCCTCGGACTTGTTGTACTTGAGGACGTCGGAGCCCTTGAGGTCGCCGGTCCAGCCGTCGATCACCGGGGAGGTGAAGTCCTTGGCCGGGGTGCGGGTGCCCTGGAAGATCTTGTCGGTGATCTGCTTGCGGTTGATCGACAGCGACACCGCCTCGCGACGGAGCTTGCCCTCTTCGCCCTTCCAGTGGTCGAGGTAGTAGGGCAGGTAGATCGCCTGGAAGATCGCGGCGGCCTGGTTGACGTTCGAGTCGGGGAAGTCCGACTTGTAGGTCGCGAACGCGGCGTCCGGCACGGCGTCGAGGACGTCGAGGTTGCCGCCCTGGGCGTCGGAGTACGCGGTGTCCTGGGACGTGTAGAACGTGATCGTCAGACCACCGTTCTTCGGCTTGCGCTTGCCCTGGTAGTCCTTGTTCGTGACGAGCTTGATGTCCTGGTTGTGCGTCCAGGCGCTCTTGCCGTCGAGCTTGTACGGACCGTTGCCGATCGGGTTCTCACCGAAGGCCTTGGTGTCGTCGTAGAAGACCGAGGGGAGCGGCACGAAGGCGTTGTAGCCGAGGGACAGCGGGAAGTCCGACTGCGCCGACTTCAGCGTCACGGTGAACTCGTCGTCACTCTTGACCTTGAGGCCGGTGAGCTCGGAGTCCTTGTCGGCGTCGTAGCCCTCGATGTTCTCGAAGAAGTAGCTCGCGCCCTGCGCGTTCGACTTCTGGGCTGCCCAGTTCCACGCCTTCGTGAAGGACTCGGCGGTGATGGCCTCGCCGTTGGTGAACTTCCACCCCGAGTTGATCGTGATGTCGAAGGTCTTCGAGTCGTCGGTCTCGACGCTCTTGGCCAGTTCCTTCACCGGCTTGCCGTCGGCGTCGTACGAGAACAGACCGTCGAACAGCGACGTGATGATCTTGCCGCCACCGGTCTCGGTGGTGTTCGAGGGGATGAGCGGGTTCTGCGGTTCGCTGCCGTTCGTGGTGACGATGCCGGTGGCGTTGGCCGAACCGGAGCCGGAGCCGGAGCCCGAGCCGCTTCCGCCACCGTTGCCGGAGCAGCCGGTCAGGGCAATTGCTGTGGCCCCGAGCACGGCGAGGGCAGTGAGCCCAGCGCGCTTCTTGATCAAGAGTTCCTCCTGGTGCATGGGACGCGCCGGGCACAGAGGTCCCTCCCGGCACGTTTGACTCCTGAACTGTAGGCAGTGCAGAGAGAACCGACCAAACCCTGCGCGCATCGGTTACACGCCTGAAACCAAGTTGCAGGATCGTTGCGGCACAATGCAACTTCCGCGCGTCTGAGCCGGAGTACCGCTCATCTGTTGCGTTTGCATCAACGTCCGTGCAGCGCGCAGGTGACGCCCGGGTGAACCACAGATGTCGCCCGCGAGCGGTTGCATTCGGAGCGCTCCACCCCGCACGATGCGCGCCGGAGGCCCGTGGCGATCCCGCCACGGGCCTCCCGTCCGTCCTGCCGCCCTGTCCGGGCTGCTGTCGTCCTACGCGAACGCCTCCACCGGCGGGCAAGCGCACACGAGGTTGCGGTCCCCGTACGCCTGGTCGATCCGGCGCACCGGCGGCCAGTACTTCCGACCGGCCTGGCCGGCCGACGGGTAGACCGCCTGCTCACGGGTGTACGCGTGCTGCCACTCCCCCGTGATCACCGACGCGGCCGTGTGCGGCGCGTTGACGAGCGGGTTGTCCTCCGCCGGCCACTCGCCCCGGGCGACCGCGTCCGCCTCGGCACGGATGGCGAGCATGGCGTCGACGAAGCGGTCGAGCTCGGCCAGGTCTTCGCTCTCGGTCGGTTCGACCATGAGCGTGCCTGCGACGGGGAACGACATCGTCGGTGCGTGGAAGCCGTGGTCGATGAGCCGCTTCGCGACGTCGTCGACCGTGATGCCCGTCGCCTCGCGCAGGGGACGCAGGTCGAGGATGCACTCGTGCGCGACCAGGCCGGACTCCCCCGTGTAGAGGACCGGGAACGCCTCGCGCAGACGTGCCGCCAGGTAGTTCGCGCCGAGCACGGCGACCTCGGTCGCCCGGGTGAGCCCCTCGACCCCCATCATCCGGACGTAGGTCCAGGTGATCGGCAGGATGCTCGGGCTGCCGTACGGCGCTGCCGAGACCGGCCCGCCGGCGTGCGCGAGGCGGTCGCCGTCGACGGCTGCGTCGGCACCGGTGCGACGGTCGGCCTCCTGCGCCATCGGGTGGCCTGGCAGGAACGGTGCGAGGTGCGCCTTCGCCGCGACCGGACCGACGCCCGGGCCGCCGCCGCCGTGCGGGATGCAGAACGTCTTGTGCAGGTTGAGGTGCGAGACGTCGCCACCGAAGTCCCCAAAGCGGGCGTGCCCGAGGAGCGCGTTCAGGTTGGCACCGTCGACGTAGACCTGGCCGCCGGCGTCGTGCACGGCGTCGCAGATCGCGGTGATGTCGTGCTCGTAGACGCCGTGCGTCGACGGGTAGGTGATCATCAGCGCGGCCAGCTGTCCGGCGTGCTCGGTGGTCTTCGCACGGAGGTCGACGAGGTCGACGTTGCCGTCCTCGTCGCAGGCCACGACGACGACCCGCATGCCTGCGAGGACCGCCGAGGCGGCGTTCGTCCCGTGCGCGCTCGACGGGATGAGGCACACCGTCCGGGCGTCGTCCCCGCGGGACCGGTGGTACCCGCGGATCGCGAGCAGCCCGGCGAGTTCGCCCTGGCTGCCGGCGTTCGGCTGGACCGAGACCGTGTCGTACCCGGTGACCTCGCCGAGCCAGGTCTCGAGGTCGCCGATCATGTCGAGGTAGCCCTGCACGTCCTCGCGCGGGGCGAACGGGTGCAGTCGGGCGAACTCCGGCCACGTCACGGCTGCCATCTCGGTCGCCGCGTTGAGCTTCATGGTGCAGCTGCCGAGCGGGATCATGCCGCGGTCGAGCGCGTAGTCCTTGTCGGAGAGGTGCTTGAGGTACCGCATCATGCGGGTCTCACTGCGGTGCGCGGAGAAGACCGGGTGGGTCAGGAACGCGCTCTGTCGCTCGAGCGCGGCCGGGAGGCCCGTGCCCGCGTCACGCACGGCGGTCTCGGTCCCCGGGACGGTCACGTCGGCGGCACCGAACACCGCGGCGAGTGCGGCGACGTCCTCCGGCGTGGTCGTCTCGTCGGCAGACAGCTGCAGGGTGTCGGCGTCCACGAGGTGGAGCAGGTACCCGGCGTCGTGCGCGGCGCTGACGAGGGACTCGGCGCCACCGGTGAACCGGAGCGTCAGGGTGTCGAAGAAGTCGTCGTGCACGACCTCGGCGCCCGCGGCACGGGCGACGTCGGCGAGCGCCGCCGTCGTCCGGGCGACCCGGTGCGCGATGAAGCGCAGGCCTTCGGGCCCGTGGTAGACCGCGTACATCGACGCCATCACGGCGAGGAGCACCTGCGCGGTGCAGATGTTGCTCGTCGCCTTCTCGCGGCGGATGTGCTGCTCGCGGGTCTGCAGGCTGAGGCGGTAGGCCATGCCGCCGTCGGCGTCGAAGGACACCCCGACGAGACGACCGGGCAGCTGGCGCTCGAGACCGGCACGGACGGCGAGGTAGCCGGCGTGCGGGCCACCGAAGCCGAGCGGGACACCGAAACGCTGGCTGGTGCCCACGGCGACGTCGGCGCCGAGGTCCCCGGGGCTGGCGAGCAGGGTCATCGCGAGCAGGTCGGCCGCGACGACGGCGATGCCGCCACCCGCGTGGACGCGCTCGATGGTGCGGCTCGGGTCGACGACCCGGCCGGAGGCGCCCGGGTACTGCAGGACCACGCCGAAGGCGCCGTCGAGCTGCTCGTCGGTGGGCCCGTCGGCGGCGTCGAAGCCACGCAGGGTGATGCCGACGGCTTCCGCGCGGTGGCCGAGGATCGCGGCGGTCTGTGGGAGGAGGTCGGCGTCCACCAGGAACGCGTCGCCCTTGACCTTCGAGGCACGGCGGGCGAGGAGCATGCCCTCGACGACGGCGGTGCCCTCGTCGAGCATCGACGCCCCGGCGGTCGCCATGCCGGTGAGGTCGGACACCATCGTCTGGAAGTTGATCAACGCTTCCAGCCGGCCCTGCGAGATCTCCGGCTGGTACGGCGTGTAGGCCGTGTACCAGCTCGGGTTCTCGAGCACGTTCCGCTGGATGACCGCGGGCGTGTGCGTGTCGGAGTAGCCGAGGCCGATCATCGCGCGTCGGACGGTGTTGCGCCCGGCGACGGCACGCAGTTCGGCGAGCGCCTCGGTCTCCCCCACCGCGGCCGGCACGGACGAGTGCGCGATCGGTGCGGCGTGGATCGACTCCGGGACGGCGGCCCGGACGAGGGCGTCGAGCGAGGGCTGCCCGACGACGTCGAGCATGGCCTGCTGGTCGGCGGGAGTGGTGCCGATGTGACGGTCGGCGAAGGTGGTCTGCAGGTTCGTCGACGTGGTGAGGTCCTGGTCCGCGGTCATGCGATCGAGGCCCGGTACGTGTCGTGGTCCATGAGGTCCTCCGGGAAGGAGGTGCCGTCGACCTTGAGCTTGACGAGCCAGCCGGCGCCGAACGGGTCCTGGTTGACGGTGTCCGGGGTCGCGACGACGGCGTCGTTGACCTCGACGACCTCGCCCTCGATCGGGGCGAAGAGCTCTCCGACGCTCTTGGTCGACTCGATCTCACCGAGCTGCTCGCCCGCGGTCGTGGTGGTGCCCACGGCGGGGAGCTCGACGTAGACGACGTCACCGAGCTGTTCGGCCGCGTGGTCGGTGATGCCGACGGTGACGACGTCGCCCTCGACGAGGATCCACTCGTGGTCCTTGGTGTACTGCAGTGCGGTCTGGTCGGTCATGGGGATCAGCCTCTCGAAGCGCGACGGTAGAAGGGGAGAGCGGTGACGGTTCCGGGGATGGCGGTACCGCGGACGTCGATGTGGAGGGCCTGTCCCCCGTCGGCGCAGTCCGGGTCGACGAAGGCCATCGCGACCGGGTGGCCGAGCGTGGGCGAGAGGGCACCGGAGGTGACGGTGCCGACGACGACTCCGTCGCGGAGCACGGCGTACCCGGCACGGGCAGCGCGGCGACCCGCCATCGTGATGCCGACGAGCACGCGGGCGTCCGGACCCGGCTGCACGCCGGCGTCCCCGACGAACGAGCCCGAGGTCGCGACGACCCGGCCGAGCCCGGCCTGCGCCGGACGGACGGAGGTGTCGAGCTCGTGACCGTAGAGCGGCATGCCCGCTTCGAGACGGAGGGTGTCGCGAGCGGCGAGTCCGGCGGGCACGACCCCGCGCTCGGCACCCGCGTCGAGCAGGGCGTCCCAGAGCACCGGCGCGGTGTCGGTGTCGCTGTACAGCTCGAAGCCGTCCTCGCCGGTGTAGCCGGTGCGGGCGATGAGGACCTCGCTGCCGTCGAAGAGCGCGTGCAGCACCCGGTAGTAGCGGAGTTCATCGAGCGGGGTCTCCGGCTGCAGGCGGTCGGCGACGACGAGGGCGTCGAGCGTCCCGGCGGCGGCCGGACCCTGGATCGCGACGAGGGCGGTCCGGTCGGAGTCGTCCGTGACCGAGACGTCGTGCCCGGCGGCGCGTTCCCGCATGGCCTGCACGGCGACGTCCCGGTTGCCGGCGTTCGCCACGACGAGGAAGACGTCGTCACCGGTGCGGTACACGACGAGGTCGTCGAGGATCCCGCCGTCCGGGGTCAGGAGCAACGAGTACTTGGCCCGACCGACCGGCATCGTGCCGAACGACCCGGCGAGCGCGGCGTCGAGGTACGGGACGGCGTCGGGCCCCTGCACGCCGATCTCGGCCATGTGCGAGAGGTCGAACACGCCGGCTGCCTGGCGAACCGCGTGGTGCTCGGCGAGGTCGGACGAGTAGCGGACCGGCATGCGGTGGCCGCCGAAGTCGGTGAAGGTGGCGCCGGCGGCGACGTGCGCGGCCTCGAGTGGCGACGAACGCAGCACGGACGATGGGTCTGACATGGACGGAGTTCTCCTGGCATCGGCAGGGCCCGACGACCGTCGTCGGGTGCGGAACTCCCCCTCTGTCATGGGCCTGAGAGCTTCACCGCGGCCCATGAGGTCCGGCGGCTTTCACCGTGGGCGAGACGACGACGCCGTGGGAGGTGCCCACGATCGGGTGTCTGCTTTTCAGAGTGGCCTGCCCGCTGCGGTGTTGGACCTGAGAGATTGGCGGGGAGCTTGCTCCTTCGGTGCCCTGGCCCGGATGCAGTGCGCTCCGAGTCGGGGGCTCTCCCGCGGCGGGTGGTCGGCCGTCGTGTTCTGTTGTCCGGTGAGCATACCGAGCCCGCGTTACGGGCATGTGTCGCGGGTTCGGACCGCGGCTCCTCAGGTGACCCTTCGACATCACGTAGAGTGACGCCGTGGCAGGACAGCGATCGCGCCCCCGTGGGCAGCTCGAGCAGGCGGTGCTCGAGGCGCTCTGGACCGCCGACGCCGGGCTGACTGCACGGCAGGTCCTCGAGGTCTTCGACGAACCGCGGCCGGCCCTGACGACGGTCCTCACCGTGCTCGACCGTCTCGGCCGCAAGGGGACGGTGCTCCGCGAGCAGCACGACGACGCCCCGCTCACCTTCCACGCCGCGCACTCGCGGGAGGACCACACCGCCTCCCTCATGACGAACGCGCTGGCCGCCTCCTCCGACCGCGAGGCGGCGCTCCTGCAGTTCACCGGCTCGCTCGCCTCCGGGGACCTCGAGGTCCTCCGCCGTGCGATCGACTCCCGAACGCGTCCCTGACCGGTCCGCCCCCGTGGTCGTCACCGGCGCCTGCCTCGTCGTCCTCGCCCTCGCCGTCGTCGCGCTCGCCCCGCGCGTGCTGACGCGGGCGGGATGGACCATCGACCGTCCGCTGACCGCCATCGCCGCCTGGCAGGCATCCGTCGTCGTCGGGGTCGCCGGCTTCGTGGTCGGCATCGCCCTGGTCGTCCTCGCCGGGCGCCCGCTGACCGACCCGTTCGGCATCGGCGACTCCCCGAGTCACGGCCTGAACGTCGGTGTCGCCGTGCTCGCCGTCATCGCGTTCGCCGTCGCCGTCCGCGTCCGGCCCGGCCCCGAGCACGAGGCCGTCCGCGAGGCGATCCGCACCGGCGCCGCTCCCCACCGCGAGGTCGACGGCACCCTCGTCGCCGTCCTGCAGGCCGACACGGCCCTGGCCTGCGCGGTCCCCGGTCGTTCCGGCGGGGTGCTCGTCAGCACCGGGCTCACGGAACAGCTGCACACCGACGAGCTGGAGGCCGTGGTCGCCCACGAGCGCGCGCACCTGCGGCAGCACCACACGGCCGTCGTCGGCTTCGCCGAGTCCGTCGAACGCGCCGTCCCGTGGGTCCCGGGAGCCCGTGCGATGGCCCGGTCGACCCGGGTCCTCGTCGAGTTCGCCGCCGACGACGCAGCCGCACGCCGGGTGGGCCGCGACGCGTTGCGCCGGGCGGTCCTGGTGGCGGACGCGACGGGTGCACTCGGCGCGGTGCGGGCCTCCAGACTGTCCTGAACCGGCCGGGAGGGCCGCCCTGCGCCCGCCTGCCGGCGCACGGGGCTACCCTGGTCCGGTCCGCCACCGCGAGGGGAACCGTGCAGCCGCTCACCGAATCCGACATCCGATCGTCCTTCGTCAACGCCACGCCCGACGAACTCGCCCAGCTCCCGATCCCGGGGCTGCACGAGACGCTGTGGAACGAACGCGAGTTCCTCGGCTGGCGTGACCCGCAGGCCGCCCGTCGCGGCTACATGGTGTCCTGGATGGACGGCAAGCCGGTCGGGATCGTCGTCCGGGCAGCCGGGGGTTCACTGCGCGCGGGCATCGCCGCGATGTGCTCGTTCTGCCACTCCCCCCAGCCGGCGACGCAGGTGCGGCTCTTCTCCGCCGCCCGCGCCGGTGAGTCCGGGCGGAACGGCAACACCATCGGCACCTACATCTGCGAGGACCTGGGCTGCCCGATGCTGATCCGCACGGCGCCGCCGCACCTGAACCCACCAGCGACGATCGCGATGCGCTCCGAGTCGTTGCTGCAGCGGTTGCACAACTTCACGGCCGACCTGCTGACGACGGAGTGAACCCGGACCGCTTCCGCACCGCGCGGTGGGCCGTCGTCGAGGAACTCGGGGACGGCCGCTGGCGTCTCACCGTCCGGGACGAGGCCGACGACGAGCTCGGCGCGTTCGGTCTGGGGGTCGAGGGGCCGTGGGATCCGGACGTCGAGCCGCACGTGGGCTTCGTGCTCACGCAGATCGGGCTCGCGCTCGCCGGAGCCCGGCCATGGCGTGCGGACGAGCTCGGCGACCAGCGGGCACCGGTGTTGCCGCTGGCACTCGTCCGCTGACGGTCGCGCTGACGACCGCGCTGATGGGCCGTGCCCGCTCGTCAGTCCGCCGCGGCGAAGTTCCGGAGGACCTCGCGGTCGTCGTCCGACCGTGACGCCCAGACCAGCTCGCTCCGGTGTGCGCTGCCCTCGAGCGGCAGGAGCACCACGGTGTCCGGGGCCGCGAGCGCCGCACTCTCCGGCAGCACCGTCACCCCGAGTCCGACGCCGACCAGGTGCAGCACGGTCGCCCACGTCGTCGCCTCCTGCACGATCACCGGCCGTCGACCGCCGGAGGCCACGGGTGCGGTGTTCCGTTCGGTGGCGAGCGCGCCGGCTTCCGCGGGGAAGAACACGAACGGGTCATCGAGCAGCTCCGGGCCGCGCAACGATGCGCGGCCGGCGAAGCGGTGGTCTCGCGGCACGGCGGCGACGAAGGGCTCGCTGCGGAACCGGACGAACCGCACCCCCTCGGCCGGATCCGGGTCGCGGACCACTGCCAGGTCGAGCTCCCCACGCTGCACGGCCGCGACGAGCCGGGAGGAGAACCCCTCCGTCAGTTCCACGCGGACCAACGGGTAGCGCAGCCGGAACCGCTGCACCAACTCGATCGGGCCGAGCGGCAGCGCCGAGACGACGAACCCGACGTCGAGCCGCCCGGCCTCACCGCGCCCGGTCCGGATGGTCTCGTCGAGGTCCCGCCGGGTCTGGGCGAGCAGCGACCGGGCTCGTCCCTGCAGCACCCGACCGGCCGGGGTCAGCGCCACACTCCGGGAGGTCCGGGTGAACAGGTCGACACCGAGAGCGACCTCGATGCGCCGGATCAGCTGCGACAGGGCGGGTTGGGCGATGCCGAGCCCCGCCGCCGCCCGTCCGAAGTGCAGCTCGTCGGCGAGCGCCAGGAACGCCCGCAGCTGGCGGAGGTCGACCTCGGGAGCACGATCCATGCGCCGAGCCTATCGATCAGACTGAACGAGTATTGGACTTGACTCCGTCGGTTCCGGAGGATGGACACATGCCCGACACCACCACCGAGATCGTCATCGACGACATGTCCTCCGCTGCCGACGCCGCCGCGTTCCAGTCGCTGAACGAGCGGTGGATCACGGCGTTCTTCACGCTCGAGGACGAGGACCGCCGGCTCCTCGGCGACCCCGTGCAGCACATCGTCGACCCCGGTGGCGTGGTCCTCGTCGCCCGCCTCGGGAGTGAGGTCGTCGGCTGCGTCGGACTCGCCCCGCACGGCACCGGACCCGCCCCGCACGACACCGACGAGTTCGAGCTCGTCAAGATGGCCGTCGACCCTGACCACCAGGGACACGGCACCGGCCGCCGGCTCATCCGCGCCGCGATCGACCGGGCGCGGGACCTCGGCGCACGCCGGGTGCTGCTCGAGACGAACAGCGCTCTCACGAGCGCGATCCACCTCTACGAGACGACCGGGTTCCGGCACCTCGGAGCCGACGAGCACCCGCCGAGCCCGTACGTCCGCGCCGACGTGGCGATGGCACTCGACCTCTGACACGGGGCAGGCCGGGAGGCCCGGGACCGGACCGCCCGTCGGCGCGAGCCGGACCACGCAGCGGTTGACGGGCCTCCCGGCCGGTCCGCGTACCGTCCGGCCGCATGCCCCGCGACCAGTACGAGTACAGCGACCCGACCACCCGGTACCCGAGCACCAGCCCCGAGCCGCAGCAGCAGCCCGAACCGGGCCTGGAGTCGCGGATGGACCCGAAGCCGGACCACGGCGAGGACTCGTACCGCGGGACCGGACGACTCGCCGGGCGTCGTGCGCTGATCACCGGCGCGGACTCCGGCATCGGCGCAGCGGTCGCGATCGCGTACGCGCGAGAAGGTGCCGACATCGCCCTGGCGTACCTGCCGGACGAGGAAGAGGACGCGCAGCGGATCGTCGCCCTGATCGAGGCGGCCGGACGGAAGGCCGTCACCATCCCGGGCGACCTGACCGCGAAGAACTACCCTGCCGCCCTCGTCGAACGGGCTGTCGCCGAACTCGGCGGACTCGACGCGATCGTCACCTGTGCCGGCAAGCAGCACTGGCGAGCCGAGGTCACCGACATCCCCGACGACCAGCTCGTCGACACCTTCACCGTCAACGTCCTGTCGCTCTTCCGGCTCGTCCAGGCAGCGCTGCCGCACCTGGAGCCCGGGTCGACGATCATCACCACCGCCTCGATGGAGGCGTACCAGCCGGCTCCCGACCGGCTCGACCACGCCGCGTCGAAGGCCGCGGTCAACAACTTCTCGAAGGGTCTCGCGCAGCAGCTCATCCCCCGGGGCATCCGCGTCAACGTCGTCGCTCCCGGGCCCGCCTGGTCGGTGCTGCAGGTCTCCGCCGGGGTCGACCCGGAGACCCTGCCGGACTTCGGGTCGAGCGAGTCGCCGATGGGTCGGCCGGGGCAGCCCGCCGAGCTGGCACCGGCGTACGTGTTCCTGGCGTCGCATGAGTCGAGCTTCGTCGCCGGCGAGACCCTCAACGTGAACGGCGGCATGGTCACACCCCGACCGCTCGCCGCCGTGTCCTGAGGCGCTCTCGTTGCTACGCTCACGGCATGGCGACGCACGAGGTCCAGGCCGTCCGTGAGCAGGGCATGTGGCAGGTGTTCATCGACGGGTTCCCCGTGACCGAGGTCCGCCGGTGGCCGTCGGTCGCCTTCGTGGCCCGGGAGTGGATCTCGCTCACCGACCAGATCCCGTCGCGTGAGGTCGACCTGCACGTGACCGTCATCGGTCGCAACCACTTCGCGCCCGTCGCCTGACGGGAGCGAGTCTGACCGGAGTAGGTCGGACCGGAGCGGTCAGTCCGCAGCCGCCACGAGCTGCTGGGCCCGCTGGTACGACACGTCGAGCAGCGGACCGATCTCCCGAACGGTCAATCCGGCATCGTGGAGCTCCTTCGCCGCCGCAGCGGTCTCGTCAGCCGCCGCTCGGCGTGCGCGGTCGGCCTCGTCCCGGAGTTCGACAGCACGGTCCAGGTGCGCGCGCACCGAGTCCGGCAGGACGAACTCGACCTGGACCAAGAAGGCCTCGGCCGGGCGGTCGTGCATGTTCGCCAACCAGTCGCGGGCCATCGGTTCGACCTCGCGCTGCCGTCGAGCTTGCGTCCGGAGCTCGCCGTCGATCCAGACGAGCCAGTAGCGCCCGTCCCGCTGTGCGCGCACGTTGTGCGTCGTCGTCATGATCCGTCCTTTCCGTCATCGCAGCTGCGGATGATCGATCGTGCGAGCATCTCCCGGATCTCCCGGTGCCGGGGGATCTCGATGCGCTCACTGCCGAAGAGGAAGACGTCGTGCCTCCCGCCGTGCCGGAGGAGCACGAAGGGAACGCCACGCCGTGCCGCTCGTTGACGGAGCAGGCGAACGAGGTCCGCGCGCTTCACGGTACCTGTCCAACACCGATTGGACAAGAATGTCTAGCAGCGTTGGACGCCCCGTTGCCCTGTTGTCTGGTCTGCACGCAGCCACGATCGCTCGCCGCCGTGAGGCGGCAGGAGTGATCCGCAGTCCCTGTGGACGGACCACCGCGACGCCCCGCCTGAGGAGGACAGCTGGCAGTGGCTCCCGCAGCTCGTCAGGCGACGTGCCAGACGACAGCCTCCTGCGCACTCGACGGGTACGCGGCAGCGATGCGGAACACCGCCTCGCGGAGGGTCTCCGGCGAGCATGCGAGGTTGATGCGGGCGAAGCCCTTGCCCTCGGTCCCGAACGGCAGCCCCGAGTTCAGCGCGACGAACGCGTGCTCGCGCAGCTGCACAGCCGGGTCGTCGCCGAGGCCGAGCCCGCGGAAGTCCAGCCACGCCAGGTACCCCGCCCGAGGCCGGGCGTAGACCACGCCGGGCAGGTGCTCGGCCAGGAGCTTCGCCAGCAGACGGTCGTTCGCGACGATGCGGTCGACGACGTCGTCGAGCCATCCGACGGCCAGGGTGAACGCGGCCAGGTTCGCGTGCAGCCCGAGGATGCTCGTGCGGCAGGCGACCTCCTCCCACAGGGTGTCGAGGAGCGCCGCCGTCCGCGAGTCCCCGGCGACGATGACCGAGCACTTCACGCCGGCGAGGTTCCAGCCCTTGCTCGCGCTCGTCACGCACACGCTCCGCGCACCGAGTGGTTCGGCGATCATCGCGAACGGGGTGAACTGCACACCGGGGTGCGTCAGCGGAGCGTGGATCTCGTCACTGATCACGAGGACGTCGTACTCGGCCGCCAGACGAGCCAGCGCCTCGAGGTCTGCCCGGTCGTGGACGAGACCGATCGGGTTGTGCGGGTTGCAGAGCAGGAACACGCGGACGCCGCCCGCGAACGCCCGTTCCAGGCCGTCGAGGTCCAGCCGGTAGACGCCCCACTGCTCCCGGAGCGGGACCTCTTCCACCTGACATCGGGCCTCTTCCACGAGCTCGAAGAACGGCGGGTACACCGGCGGCGTGATCGCGACCCGTCCGCCGTCAGGCAGCGCGAGCCGGAGCGTCTCGACGATCCCCACGCTGACGTCCGTCGCCAGGTACACGCGCCCGGGGTCGACGTCCCACCCCCATCGGTCGCGGGCGAAGCCGGCGAACGCGGGCGCGAGCGGCCCGGGACCGTCGAGGTAGCCGAGGTCCGACTGCTGCACCCGTTCGACGAGGGCCTGCCGGATCTCCGGCGCGACCTCGTGGTCCATCTCGGCCACGAACAGGGGCAGCACGTCTGGCGCGTACCGCGTCCACTTGATGCTCGTGCGGACCCCGCGGAGCGTGCCGACCGGGTCCTGTTCGTCGCTGGTCATGCGTCCCAGCATGCTCCTGACGGGAGGCCCGGTGCGAGTCCGGACGTCATCGGACGTCGTCTGCCGCCCACTTCCGCCGATCGGGCACGCCCGGATCCGCGCCCGCCTAGTGTCGGCGGCATGACCACGAGCACCGCCGAGAAGGCGACGACCCTCCAGTCCCTGCACACCGCCCCCGAGATCCTCCGCGTCGTGAACGTCTGGGACGCGATCAGCGCGAAGACCGTCGCCGCGTTCCCGGAGACCCGCGCGATCGCGACCGCCGGGCACTCGATCGCCGCGATGTACGGCTACGAGGACGGCGGCATGTCGCTCGACCTCGCCCTCGCTGGCGCGAAGACCGTCGTCGACGCGGTGGACCTGCCGGTCAGCGCGGACCTCGACGACGGCTACGAGGACCCGGCCGAGACCATCCGTCGTGCGATCGGCATCGGCGTCGTCGGTGCCAACGTCGAGGACCGCCTGCGCCCGTTCGACGAGTCCGTCGCCAGGGTGGCCACGATCATGCGCGCAGCCGAGCAGGAGGGCATCGACTTCCAGCTGAACGCCCGGACCGACGCGATCGCCCGTGGCGGCGACCGTCCGATCCAGGAGAGCATCGCGGACGCCATCGCCCGTGGAAAGGCCTTCCTCGACGCCGGAGCCCCGCTCGTGTTCGTCCCCGGTGCCGTCCAGCGTGAGGTCGTCGAGCAGCTGGTCGAGGGCCTGGGCCGCGGCAAGCTCAGCGTCATCGGGCTGCCGGGCGCCCTGCCCGCCGCCGAGTACCAGGCGCTGGGCGTCGCCCGCATCTCCTACGGTCCGCTGACGCAGCGCGTCGCCCTGCGGGCGCTCCGCGACCTCACGGCCGACCTGTACGCGGGCGGCGTGATCCCCGAGGACACCCCGACGCTCAACTGAGCCGTCGACGGACGGGAGGCCCGTGGCGGTGTCGCCACGGGCCTCCCGTCCGTCAGGCGGTCATCATCGCGACCGCAGGTCGCGGCCTACCCGAGCGCCGGGTACAGCGTCGGCGAGGTGCGGGCGTGCGTCGCCTGCTCGAAGCCGTAGCCGAGCCCGATGACGGTCCCCTCGTCGTACGAGCGGCCGAGGAACTCCAGGTTGACGCCGGCGCCGGTGATCGTGGCGTCCGCTGCGGTCGCCTGCCCCATCGGGACCGTGACGGCCGGCATGCCGGTGTTCGGGCTGAGGCGCATGTTGGTGCCCTGCGTGCCGTACGGCGTGCCGGACGGGTAGACGAGCGCGTCGAGGTCCTGCGCGTCCATCATCCCGGTGACCACCTGCTTGCCGGTGGCGATCTGCGTGGTGTGCGAACCGTTCGGTCCCGCCCACGCCTGGTACTGCGCGTCGGTGATCGCGTCACGCTGCTGGTAGGTGCTCTTGCGGCTCGGCACGTACTCGCCCGAAGCGAGGATGCCCTGCAGCGACCGTGCGGTGACGTCCGGGTCCAGGTGCTTCGCGACGTACTGGTCCAGGTCGTGCTTGAACTCGTTCGTGCTGCCGCTGCCCTCGCTGAGGACCCGGTTGAACTCCGTCGTCGCGGTGATCGGGACGACGGTGGCGCCCTGGGCCTCGAGGGTCGCCTGCGCCTGGGCGAAGAGCCGCGCGGTGGTGCGGTTCGTGCCGACCATCGAGGTCACGTAACCGATGCGCTTGCCCTTCAGCGCGGTCGGGTCGAGGAACTGCGTGTACGAGGTGGGGACCTTGCCGGTCTGGCCTTCGGTGACCGGGTCGGCGGCGTCGACCCCGGTGACAGCGTCGAGCGCGACGGCCGCGTCGGTCACCGAGCGGGCGAGGGGCCCGCCGGTGTCCTGCGACAGCGCGAGCGGGATGATGCCGTCGCGACTCGTCAGGCCGACGGTCGGCCGGATGCCGACGAGCTGGTTGTACGACGAGGGGATGCGGATCGAGCCGCCGGTGTCGGTGCCGAACCCGATGCCCGCCAGGTTGGCGGAGACGGCCGCACCGGTGCCACCGCTCGAGCCGCCGGCGGTCTGGCTCGTCACGTAGGGGCTGGCGACGAGGAGCGAGGAACCGGCCGGCTGGTTCGAGGAGAACTCCGACACGAAGCCGTACGCGAACTCGTCGAGGCTGGCCTTGGCGAGGACGACCGCTCCGGCGTTCCGGAGGCCTGTGACCATCGCCGCGTCGGTGGCGGTCTGGTTGTCGTCCCAGCAGCCGCAGCCGCCCGTGGTCGGCATGTCCTTCGTGTCGTAGTTGTCCTTCAGTGCGATCGGCACGCCGAGCAGCATGCTCGTCATGCCGTGTGCCGCTCGTTCGGCGTCGGCGGCCTTCGCGGCGGCGACTGCTCCGGCGTTGGTCGTGACGATGGAGTTGAGCGGTCGCCCGCCCGCCCCCGTGTCCGTGGTGGTCCGGTCGTAAGCCGCGATGCGGTCCAGGTAGTCCTGGGTGATCTCGGCCGAGGTCGTGACCCCGGCGTTCATCGCGGCCTGCATGTCGAGCGTCGAGGCCTCGACGAGCTGGAAGGGCCCGTCGTCGTAGATCATCCGCTGGGACAGGCCGGCGACGTCCGTGAGCGTGATGGTGCCGTTGCCGTCCGCGTCGGCGGCCGAGACCGTCGACCAGTCCGGGTCGGTGCTGGTCGTGCCGAGGTGGTCGGACAGGACGGTGAGGTCGGCCTGCGTGACCTGGTCGTCGCCGGTGAGGTCGAGCGCCGTGTAGTACGGCGCGAGCATGGCGGCGGGGCTCGCGTCGACCGCGGCCGGTGCCGCGTTCGCGACGAGGGACGGGGTCGCGACGACGGCGGTGCCGACGAGGGCCAGGAGCGCGGCTCCGGCGACGGTGGTGCGGCGACGGCGGGTCGTCACGGGGGTTCCTCCGGGGGTTCGGGATGTCGTGGTGTCGTCTGCCAGGTCACGGCGACGGGGCGTGGCGGTCATCGGACGTCCTCCGTCGAGGCGGGGCGACGCGCGCGACGGCGGGCGAGGACGAGGCCGGCACCCGCGAGCAGCAGGGCTGCGCTCGCGGCGATCCAGGGTGCGAGGTCGGCGCCGGTGAACGCGAGCGCGCCGCCGGCGGGCCTGCCGGAGGTGCTGCCCACCGGGTCCGTGCCCGTCCCGGCGTCGGTGCCGGTGCCGGTGCCGTCGGTTCCGCCCGCGATCGGGGTCGCGCTCGGCGTCGCCGTGGGAACGCCGATGGGGGTGGCGGTCGGCGTCGGTGTCGGTGTCGGTGTCGGTGTCGGCGCTGCGGCGATCGTGACGGTCGTCGATGCCGGGTCGGTCAGCGTGGTGGTGCTGCCGTCGGACGCGACCACGGTGACGCGCGTCACGGCGAGGTCGACGGTGGCGGGGCTCGTCGCGGTCAGCTCGACCGAAGCGGCGAGGTCGCCGGAGATCGCCGGGGAGGTCCCGAGCCGGGTGTGCAGCAGCGAGATCGTGTCGCCGTCCTGCTCGACGGAGTCGAAGCCGCCGTCCGGGCCGGTCACGCTGCCGTCGACGACCTCGAGCGAGTCCGCGTCGGCGGCGAGGTCGATCTGGTACGCGAAGACGTCGGTCGTCGCGGGCAGGGTGAGGTCGACCTCGAGGGTGTCGCCGACCGTCACCGAGGCCGACGCGGTGATCGTGGCCGTCGTGGCGACCGGGGCGGCCGACGCCGGGGAAGCGGCGAGGACGGCGAGGCCGAGGCCGCCGACGGCGATGACGGCCGTCCGGAGCGCGGCGGTTCGGGGCGTCGTGGTTCGGGGCGTCGTGGTTCGGGGCGTCGTCGTTCGGGGCGTCGTCGTTCGGGAGCGGAGCCGAGTGCGGTGCTGCATCCGTGCGGGTCCTTCGTCAGGGTTCGGGCTGAACGCTTGCTCAGTGCTCGAACCGTAACGACGGGGTGTTTCGCGCTCAGGCCCGACCGGTTTCCCGCGTGTTACGCCTTCCGTCGGGGCCGCCGGGGCCACTAGCGTGCGGTCATGGCCCTCGACCTCGACGCACTGCTCGCTCCGCCGACGCCGACCGCGGCCCGGGCGCTGGACGTCGTCGGTGCCTGGTCGTCGCCGGCTCTCGTGCACCACTGCCTGCGGTCCTGGGCGTGGGCGACGCTCCTGGCGCCGACGATCGAACTCGCCCCGGACCCCGAGCTGCTCTTCGTCGCGACGATGCTCCACGACCTCGGTGTCACCCCGCACTTCGACGCCGTGCAGGTCCCCTTCGAGGTCGCTGGCGGCGCCGTGGGCAGTGTCTTCGCGATCGGCGCCGGCTGGCCCGCCGCACGCGCGCGGCGCGTCGGGGAGATCGTCGAGCGGCACATGTGGCCCGAGGTCGACCCGGACCTCGACGCCGAGGGGCACCTGCTCGAGGTCGCGACCTCGCTCGACGTCTCCGGCGTCGGCATGGAGCGCTGGGACCACGACGACCTCCGCACCGTGACCGCCGCCCTCCCCCGTCTCGGCTTCTCCGACGACTTCCACGAGCTCGTGCACGACCAGGCGGGTCGGAAGCCTGAGTCGGCAGCTGCCCGGCTGGACCACTCCGGGAACGTGCTGGCCGGTGGCCAGCGGTGGGCGAGCCTCCTGGCCGGTTGAGGCGCAACGGTGTGCCGGGCGGTCCGGTGACGGTCGGGCGGACTGGACAAGTCCTGCTCTCGTGCGTAGAGTGTCTTCCTGGTGCATTGCAGCGAACCCATCTGACTCGCGCACACCGACCGTCTCGAACCGATCCCCCTGGGTCGCATTCCAGCGAGACCACCGCTCCCCGACTGGCGAGCACTTGCACGTCGAATGCCGACGTGCGCGTCCGCGCTCCTGCGGCCGACGAGACCAATGAGTCCGTCCGGCCCCGCGCGACGCCGAACGACTGAAGAAAGACAGCACCATGACCACGAACGAACGCACCATCATCACCGGGACCGCCATCGCGGCTCCCACCGTCTCCCCCGACCGCATCGCCGAGTTCCCCGTCCGCGAGGACCGCTCGCAGCGCGAGTTCCTCGTGCGCATGCCGGCCGACGACCTCGGGCTGTTCCTCACGCCCGGCGTCCGCGTCGCCGTCGACGGCGAAGCGGGCTGGGTCGTCCCGGGCCGCTCCTGGCGCGGCGAGGCCAGCCGGACCATCCTGCAGGCGCGCGCCGTGCAGGCGCCGGAACTGGCCCTGGCCGCCTGACACCCGCGCACACCGGAACGCCGTCCCTTCGGGGGCGGCGTTCCGTCGTTCCGGGCGAAGGCCCCGGCTCTGGCCCTGGCACCGGCCCTGGCCCTGGCCCTGGCCGGGACCCCGGTTGCGCCCTACCTCGCCTGGTCGCCCTCGGCCGCGCCGACGAACCGTCGGCCACCATCAGCGTTCACCGGCTGCTGCCCGCCGCACTGGTCCGCCGCGTCCCGCAGCCGACGGATGAACGTCGGGTCCTCCGGTTCGAGTTCGTCGTCCGGTGCCTGACGCACCACGATCTCGCTCGACGGTCCGACGAGCATCGTCGTCCGCTCGACCGCCCCGTCCTCGCCGACCGTCGGCACCGCGATCGTGTCCGTGCGGGTGTTCGCCCCGAGCACCGCCGCGTAGTCCGCGACCGCGTCCGCGATCAGGTCCCCCGTCAGGATGTCCGTGCCGTCGTAGTGGATGTACTTCACGATGTGACCTCCCTCGTCCTGACGGTAGGCACCGGGGTGCAGCAGACAGCACAGGATCGGGCGGGAGGCGCGGGCGATGGACAACTCGTGACCTGCGCAGCCGTTGAACGGCCAGAGCCCGACGTCTATAGTCGGTGGCTATAGGAGGAGCCATGCGCCTGGACCACGCCGCAGACCTGATCCGCCTCGCACGTGAGGACATCGGCATGACGCAGACCGCGCTTGCGCGCGCCGCGGGCATGCAGCAGCCGACCATCTCCGCCTACGAGGCCGGCCGGAAGCAGCCGCGCGCTGAGTCGTTCGAGCGCATCATGGCAGCGGCGCAGACCAGGCCGAGCATCCCGCTCACTGTTTACGCGGACGAGATCAGATCCGCTGCAAGTCAGCACCGGCTGCGCGATGTCCGGGTCTTCGGGTCGGCGGTTCGGGGAACGGACACTGCGAGCAGTGACATCGACCTCCTCGTCACCACGGAAGAAGGAGCCGACCTTTTCGATCTCGGCGGCTTCGTCTCGGTGGTCGAAGACATCACCGGTTTCCCCGTCGACGTACTCACCGAGGAGCAGCTCGACGACGAGCACTTCGCGCACGTCCGCGACGACGCGGTGCCTCTGTGAGCGACGAAGCGGAGCGCTTCAGCCCGCGCCCACGAATTGTCCCTGGCGGCGGAGTCGACCGCTGGCCCGGGCTCGAAGCCGCACTCCTCGATCTCTTGGCCGAGTGTTCATCGATCGTCGAACATGGGCGAGCCGTGTTCGAAGCGCCCAGGAGCCTGACCTACCGCGCTGCCGAAGCCGTCGTCATCCACTTCGACGATCTGCTCGGACGACTTCCGGAAGACCGCCTCGGCCGCCTTCCCGGCGGACTGTCTCTCGCTGCCGTGCGTCGGACGCGGAACATCCTGTCGCACGACTACCGGGCGGCGCAGAAGTCGATCATCTGGGACGTCGTCGAACAACGAATCCCAGCGGTGATCGCGGCACTGGTGGAATGACGCGCGTCGACCGACCTCAGAGCACCTCACCGGTGGGGTAGAGCACCCACGGGCCGGGACCGGTCTCGGGGCAGTGCTCGTCCATCACCCGCTTCACCACGTCGTAGTCCGCGGGAGCACGCCGGTACATCAGCGCGACGAGGTCCACTTCGGTCCCCACGCGACCGTCCGGCCAGCGCGCGTCGTAGTGGATCGCACGCCTCGGCCGACGGAGCCACCGTGATGTCCGGATCTCCGCGACGGCGCGGAAGACCGTCGGGAGCTCCTCCGACAGCGGAACCGGTCCGCCTGCTGCTCCATCGTCCCCCATGCCCGCGATCTTAGGACGGAGATGCGGACCAGCCGACTCAGTTGTCGAAGCGGAACTCCACCGCGACCTCCGCGCGCTCGATCCAGCGCGACAGCAGGCTGAAACCTGCCAACGCCTCCATCGATTCTGTCTCTCCGAACTGGTGCACTTCTGCTCCGACGTGATTGATCGTGTTCCGAACCGCAGAGTAGAGCCCACGGCCAAGCAGTGACGCACCGACGTGCACATCCTTGAACAGGTCAGGGTTCGACCGGTCCACGAGCCGAAGACGGGGTCGACCCTCCGCGGGCTCCTCGGTGCTGAACGCCTCCTGCAGAAGCTTCGCTTCCCCGATGTCCTTCCGCCCCATCTTCTTCTGAAGCCGGCTGTTCACGTTGACGCCCGCGGCCCATACCGCGGCGTCGAAGTTGCCACTCGACCAGTGCGACTTCGCGGCGTCCCACACCCACGGGTGCATGCTCTCGCCTGAATACGCCGGCGGTGGTTCGTCCAGCCCCAGCCGGCGGCGCACTTCATCGCCCTCGATCAGCTCCCATCGGAGTTTCGTCGCGAGGTCGCGGTTCAACCAGTGCGGCGCCTTCTCGTAGACCGCTTGCGCGATCAGGGAGACGACGTGCCCGGCCTCTTTGATCTGGCGCTCGCTGCCACGAAACCGCGACTTCTTGTTGGGCCGCTGCTCCTCGACCGGCAGGGAACCCGCTCGGTCAGGCTCAGGTAGTTCTCCAGCTGTTCGAGCGCCCACTCCACGTCCACGGGGAGGAGGCTACTGGGAGCCACCGTCAGCGCGATGCCGGCCAGCCGGCGACGGCGTCCGGGCACCGTGTCCTGGATGCTCGTCACCCGACCGGCCGGCACCCGCGTAGGTCATGGCGTCACCGTATCGGTCCGTCGTGCTGTCGGGGTGACCGTGACGAGGAGCACACGTGAGCTTCGCGATCAACTTCCTCGCGTGGCGGCGGTCGCGACAGCCGTGGCGGTCAGTTGTTGAAGCGGAACTCCACCACGTCGCCGTCCTGCATGACGTACTCCTTGCCCTCGATGCGGGCCTTGCCCTGCGCACGAGCCTCGGCGATGGAGCCGGTGGCGATGAGGTCGTCGAACGAGATGACCTCGGCCTTGATGAAGCCCTTCTCGAAGTCCGTGTGGATGACGCCGGCAGCCTGGGGAGCCTTCCACCCCTTGCCGATCGTCCATGCACGGGCTTCCTTCGGCCCCGCCGTCAGGTAGGTCTGCAGTCCGAGGGTCTCGAACCCGATGCGGGCGAGCTGGTCGAGGCCGGACTCGGTCTGACCGGTCGATTCCAGGAGCTCCTTGGCGTCCTCGGGGTCGAGGTCGATGAGTTCGGACTCGACCTGGGCGTCGAGGAACACGGCGTGCGCGGGGGCGACGAGCGCGGACAACTCGGCCTTCCGCGACTCGTCCGTCAGGATCGCCTCGTCAACGTTGAAGACGAAGATGAACGGCTTGGCGCTGAGGAGCCCGAGCTCCTTGATCGGCTCGAGGTCGATCGAGGTCGCGGAGAGGAGCACGCCCTTCTCGAGCTCGGCCTTCGCGGCGTTCGCCGCCTCGAGGACGGCGGGCTCGGCCTGCTTGAGCTTGAGCAGCTTCTCGTACCGCGGGAGCGCCTTGTCGATGGTCTCCATGTCGGCGAGGATCAGCTCGGTGTTGATGACCTCGAGGTCGTCCTTCGGGGAGACCTTGTTCGCCACGTGCACGACGTCGTCGTCGGTGAACCCGCGGACGACCTGCGCGATGGCGTCGGCTTCGCGGATGTTGGCGAGGAACTTGTTGCCGAGCCCCTCCCCCTCGCTCGCACCCTTGACGATGCCGGCGATGTCGACGAACGACACCGGCGCGGGCACGGTCTTCTCAGAGTGGAACAGCTCGGCGAGCTGGTCGAGACGCGGGTCGGGGAGGTTCACCACGCCGACGTTGGGCTCGATGGTGGCGAACGGGTAGTTGGCCGCGAGCACCTGGTTCTTGGTCAGGGCGTTGAACAGGGTCGACTTGCCGACGTTCGGGAGACCGACGATTCCGATGGTGAGAGCCACGGGAGCACAGCCTACCGGCGGCGGCCTGTCGGGGCCGACCCCAGCCTCCCGTCCGTCTCCCTCGTCCCCGCGCGCACGGCGTGCTCGACGACGGCCAGGGCCTCGGCCTGGAGGCGCTGCGACGCCCGCCAGTCGCCGGGCGCCTCGAGTCGGTGATCGGCTCCGTCGACGGTCCGGAGGCGCGCCCGAGTCCCTCGCACCAGTTCCGGTCGCCAGACGGGATCCACCGAACCGCCGAGTGCGGTGTGCGCGTCGTCCGCTGCGGCGAGCGCGGCACGCACCGCTTCGTGGGTGAGGACCGGCGTCAGCCAGACGCCGGGGACGCCCTCACCGATCGCCTAGGGCAGGGCGGCGCAGCCGAACGACTTGGCGACGACGAGGTCCGGCCGTCGTCCGGCGAGCGCGGTCGTCAGCGCCTGCTGCACGAAACGGACCGGTTCGGCCTCGGCGACGTCGTCCACGGCCCATCGGGGTGCGACGACCTCGCAGTCGGCTTGCCGGGCGATGGCGTCCGTCCACCAGAGCAGGGGCGCCTGCTGGCCGTACCCGGCGCCCGCGAGGACCAGGACGAGCGGGGTGCGCTGCGGCGGGTTCTCCATGTCTTCAGGGTAGGAGCGGACATGCCCCCTCGACGCACCACGCCGCGTCCGGTTCCGGTGATGTCGGTTCTCCGTGCAACGATCGAAGGCGTGCTGAACTTCACCGCCATCGACTTCGAGACCGCGAACAACTCGCCCGCCAGCGCGTGTTCGGTCGGACTCGTGAAGGTGCGCGGCGGTCGGGTCGTCGATCGGGCCTCGTGGTTCATCCGTCCGCCGGCCGGGCACGACGACTTCCTCGAGTGGAACACGCGCATCCACGGGATCGTCGCGTCGGACGTCGTGCACGCGAAGTCGTGGGAGCAGCAGTACCCGGACCTGGTCGCGTTCGCCGAGGGGGACGTGCTGGTCGCGCACAACGCCCGTTTCGACATGGGCGTCATCGCCGGCGGTTGTGCGGCGACGGGGATCGAACTGGCCGAGCACCACTCGATGTGCTCGCTGCAGGTCGCCCGCAAGACCTACACCCTCGACTCGTACCGTCTGCCGATGGCGGCGATGGCCGCCGGGTTCTCGGGCTTCCAGCACCACGACGCCGCCGCTGACGCCGAAGCCTGCGCCGCGATCGTCGTGCACGCTGCCGGTCACCACGGGGTGCCGACGGTCGAGGCCCTCGGTGCCGTCACCCGGGTGACGATCAACCCGGTGCGCGCCCGAGTCGAGAAGCCGAAGTCCGCAGTGCAGCCCCGGCTGTCCCGCCGTCCGATGGTCTTCTCCGACTGACGCGGCCCAGCCGGCCGGTCCTGGCCGCGCCACGCCCGGTGGTATTGTCACGACAATCTGCCCGGCGCTGGTGCTCGGGCCCGTTCTCCCCTGCGAAGGACCGCGATGACCAACGATGGCCAGCTGCCGTCCGACCTGTTCATGGACCTGGACCGGTCGGGTCCGATGCCCCTGTACCACCAGGTCGCCTCACGGATCGAGGAGTCGATCCGCTCCGGCGCGATGCCGCCCGGCGCTCGTCTCGAGAACGAGATCGCCCTCGGCGAGCGCCTCGGCCTGTCCCGCCCGACCATCCGACGTGCCATCCAGGACCTCGTCGACAAGGGGCTGCTCGTCCGCCGACGTGGCATCGGCACGCAGGTCGTGCACGGACCGGTCACCCGCAAGGTCGAGCTGACCAGCCTGTACGACGACCTGACGCAGGGGTCGCAGCAACCGACGACGAAGCTCCTCGACCGCAGCGACGTCCCGGCGACCCAGGCCGTGGCCGAGGCCCTCGGCGTCGAGGTCGGGGCGAGCGTCGTGCACGTCCTCCGCGTCCGGTTCGCCGAGGACGTGCCGATGGCGGTGCTCGAGAACTACCTGCCGCCCGAGTTCGCGGACATCACCGATGAGGACCTCCGCGCCCACGGGCTCTACCAGCTGCTGCGGTCCCGCGGGGTGACGATGCGGGTCGCGAAGCAGCGGATCGGTGCCCGTGCGGCGACCGACGACGAGGCTGGTCTGCTCGAGATCGAGGACGGCGACCCCGTGCTGGCCATGAGCCGGACGGCGTACGACGCCTCGGGTCGAGCAGTCGAGTACGGCGTGCACTGCTACCGGCCGGACCGGTACTCGTTCGAGGTCACGCTCGTCGACAAGTAAGACCTGGCAGGCAGGTCAGCTCGCGCTGGGGACCCCGAGTTCTCCAGTCAGGTACTGGGCGCGACCGAAGCCGAACGACCAGTCCTGGGGACCGTTCTCGACGTAGCCGATGAAGACGTCCTCGGAGGCGACGCCCACTCCGGCGAGCGCGTCGTGGATCGCGGCGTAGAGCGCCTGCTTCGCGTCGTCGGACCGCCCACGCTGGGTGAAGACCTGGATCATGACGACGCCCTCGGTGCGTTCGAAACCGAGGCCGGCGTCCTGCGCGATGATCTGCGTCGCCGGGTGTTCGGTGATGACCTGGAAGCGGTCTCGCTCCGGGATCCCGTAGGCGTCGACGATCGCGCGGTGGGTGGCGTCGGCGATCGCGCGGACGGCTTCCGGGGTGCGACCGGTGGCGAGGTCGATTCGGACGAGCGGCATGGTGCCTCCTGCTGGTGATGACTTTGTCAGGACATACTATCGCCCAGCCGCTGTGGTGGCGACCCGCGGGCGTCGTGCGTCACCCCATGACGGACGGGAGGCGCGTCACCACCTGGTGACGCGCCTCCTGTCCGGGTCGTGGTCGGTGGACCCGCCGGGATCAGAACACCGGTGTCGGCGCGTCCGCGGTGAGCAGTCCGTCGATGCGTGCCACCTCGTGCCAGGCCCCGTCGACGAGCGAGGCCTCCGCCGCTTCCACGATCGACGCTGCTGCCAGCCCGTCCGCCACCGACGGCGCGAGTTGGCGGCCGCTCCGGACGCTCGCCAGGAACTGCGCCGCCTCGATCGTCTTGAGGTCGTCGTACCCCATCGCGGTCCCGGCACCCGGTTGGAAGCGGGCGAACTCGCCGTCCCCGGGCGCGACGTACACGGTCGTGTAGCCGTGCGTCTCCTGCCCGTCGAGGCAGACCTGCAGTTCGTTCATCCGCTGGAAGTCCCAGCGGATCGACCCGGCGGTGCCGTAGACCTCGATCGTGTACTCGGCGTGCGGACCGCGCATCACCCGGCTGGAGTCCATCGTCCCGACCGCACCGTCGTCGAAGCGGAAGAGCAGGGCGGCGTAGTCCTCGTTCTCGACCGACCTGCGGTCACCCGTCGCGGCGGCGCTGCGGTCGACGATCCCGGCGCCGGGCAGCGGCCGCTCCGTGATGAACGTCTCGGCGAGTGCGGTGACGCTCGCGATCCGGCCGACGAGGTACTGCGCCAGGTCCAGGCCGTGCGACAGCAGGTCACCGAGCACGCCGGACCCCGCTCGGTCGCGCTCGAAGCGCCAGGTCAGCGGGGCCGCCGGGTCGGACGAGTAGTCGGCGAGCAGGGAGCCGCGGACGTTCGTGATCCGGCCGAGCCTCCCGCTGCGGACGAGCTCACGCGCCCGCTCCACCGCGGGTGCGTGCCGGTAGTTGAACCCCACGCTCGTCACCACCCCCGCCCGTTGCACGGCGTCGTGGATGTCGCGGGAGTCGCTGGCGTACCGGCCCATCGGCTTCTCGATCCAGAACGGCTTGCCCGCCGCAGCCGCCGCGACCGCCATCTCGCGGTGCAGGAAGTTCGGGGAGCAGATCGAGACGACGTCGACCTCCGGGTCTGTGAGGACCTCGTGCCAGTCGGCGACAGCGCGCTCGTAGCCGAGCCGTTCCGTGGCCTGCTCCCGCGCCGCAGGCACCGGGTCGGCCGCGACCACCAGGCGCGGACGGACTCCGAGTTCCGGGAAGTGGTCCGGCAGCGCTCGGTAGGCGCGGGAGTGCAGGCGTCCCATCCACCCCACCGAGATGAGCCCGACCCCGACCGCGTACATCGTCGACGACCTAGGCGGCCGGGACGATGATGTCGCGCACGAGGGCGTCGAGCTGCGCATCGGCGTCGAGGAACTGGCGGAGCGTCGTGACCGTCGCGCCGAACCGGTCGAACTCGTCGATGGTCATGCCGTCGACGTCGTGACCACGGGCGAACTCCGGCGTCGCACGGCGGAGGGCCTCGACGATGTGTGCCGGTACGTCGTCGTCGATCGCGTCCGGACGGAACGGGAACGCGTTGTCGTTGATGTCCTTCGTCCACTGGAACGGCGGCGACACGACGAGGTCACCGCCCTGGAACTCGGACCACTGCAGTGCGTTCCGGAAGGCCGCGACGAGGACCCGGGATCGGAAGCCGCGCTCCTGGAACACCCGGTACGCGTTCTTCACCGCGGCGACCCCGGCCCACTCGAGGTACCCCGGGTCGATCATCACGTGGTCGCGCTTGACGACGGTCTTCAGCCAGTCGTCGAACCGACCGGCCATCAGGGTGACGACGTGCCCGAACTCCTGCTCGGGCAGACCGTCGGCCGCCCGGCGGTCCAACGCCCGCTCGATCGCCTCGCCGACCGCGACGACCTGCGCCACCGTGAACGACACGGTCGCGTTGATCGAGACGCCCCGGTACGCCGCTTCCTCGATGGCCGCGATGCCGACCTTCGTCGCCGGGATCTTCACGATGATGTTCGGCGCGAGGCCGGAGAAGCGCACGGCCTGCTCGACGAGGGCGTCCCGGTCTCGGTGCAGGCGCGGGTCGGTCTGCATGCTGAGCCGGCCGTTGCGACCGCCCGATGCCTCGAACGCCGGCAGCAGCTGCGCGGCAGCGTTGACCGAGAGCTCCTCGACCGCCATCCACCCGAGTGCGGACTCCCCCGCGGTCGGGTGTTCCTCGGCGAGCTGTCGGATGCGCGGGACCCAGACCTCCGGGTCCTGCCTGATGCACGTGTAGGCGATGACCGGGTTGCAGGTCGCCCCGACCGCTCCGTACTCGGAGATCGCGGTCGCGAGCTCGTGCGGGTCGGCGGAGTCGTTCCACAGCGCAGTGGGCGTTTGCTCCGTCGCCTGCAGGGTGACCGGGCGGACGTCGACCACAGCCGCGTCCTGGGCCTCGAGCGTGCTCGTCATCGGTGGAGTCCCTTCGTGATCTGGTCGAGCTGGAACCGCGACACCGCGTCGGCGTTCTCGTCCTCGGCGAAGACGCTCGACACCGCGACGGTGTCGTCGCGGCCGGAGAAGCCCACGCGGTCGAGCGCGCGCCAGAACGCGTCGAAGTCGACGTCGCCCTGCCCGACCGGCAGGTGCTGGTGCACCCGGACCGGGTTCCCGGGCGGGTTCGTGATGTAGCGGAGGCCGTGCGAGCGACGGTGGTCGTACGCATCCGCCACGTGGATGAGTTGGAGGGAGTCACCGGCGGCGTCGATGACCGCGTCCATGTCCCCGCCGTAGTGGAAGGTGTGGCAGGCGACGTAGACGAAGCCGACGTTCTTCGAGTTCAGCCCGCGGATCACCCGGAGTGCTTCGAGACCGTCCTCGACGAAGTCGTCGGGGTGCGGGTCGATGAGCACCCGGAGGTCCGCGTCCTCGATGATCGGCAGGAGCTCCTCCATCGCCCAGTAGAACTGTGCCTCGGACTCCTCGGCACGTTCGGGTCGGCCGGAGAACTCGGTGTTGATGGTGTCCACGCCGAGCCGCTTGGTGATCTCGATGACGCGCTTCCACTGCTTGACGGCGGTCTCCCGCGTCTCCCGGTCGGGCCCGGACCAGCGGAGCACCGGCAGCACCGACGCCACCTGGACGCCGGCGTCGACGCAGGCTGCCGCGAACGCGTCGACGAGGTCGTCGTCCGCCTTCGGGTGCCGGTGGAACGGGATGAAGTCGCGGTGCGGGGTCAGCTGCAGGTACTCGTAGCCCAGCTCGGCGACCTTCCGGGGGAACTCGAGCAGGTCGAGGTCGTGGTGGAACGGGGTCGGATCGAGGGCGATCTTCGGCACGGGCTACGCTCCCGCGAGGACGTCGGCCGGTGCGGCAGCCGCGTCGTAGAACGCCGGCTTGACCACCGCGTACTCCACGGGCTCGGTTGCGCCGGACTGCTGCGCGCGGACGGCGACCTCGGCGACGACGGATGCCGTGTAGCCGTCCCAGGCGCTCGGCCCGTCGATGCCGCCGTCGCGAGCGGCATCGACCCAGCGCTGCACCTCTTCGTCGTAGGCCGCCGCGAACCGTTCCTTGAACGACGGCGTGACGCCCTGACCAGAGACCCCGGCGGACACGATCGTCTGCGAGGTGTCGCGCCCGATGTAGGCGACACCGGACTCGAACACGGCGTCGGTGGTGACCTGGTACCCGAACTGGGCGTTGACGTTGATCTCGACGATCGCCATCGTCCCCGACTCGGTCGTGAACAGCACGAACTGCGGCTCGGGCAGGTCGGCCGGTGCCAGCGAGTTCTTCCGCGGCTTCTTGACCTCGACGCTCGTGATCGCTTCGCCCGTGAGGAACGGGATGATGTCGATCTCGTGGATCACCGAGTCGTGGATGAGCATCGACTCGCTGAAGTTCGGTGGCGTGGTCGGGTTGCGGTGGGCGTGGTGCAGCGCGAGCAGAGCCCCGTTCGCGCCCGACTCCCGCAGCGCCTTGAGCTCCTGGTACCCGGCGTCGAACCGTCGCATGAACCCGACCTGGATCGTCGGACGGCTGGCGTGTTCCTGCTCGAGCTGCACGATGCGCAGGCTGTCCTCGGCGCTGGTCGTCAGCGGCTTCTCACAGAGCACGGCGAGACCGCGCTCGAGAGCGGTCACGAGGATGGGCTCGTGCAGGAAACCGGGGGTCGCGATGATGACACCGTCGATGTCGGTGGAGTCGAGGGCTTCCTCGAACGAGGCCGCGGTGATCGAACCCGGGGCCAGCGCAGCAGCGGCGGCGGCCCGGGACGCGTCCGGCTCGACGACCGCGACGACGTCGGCGTTCGAGATCTTCGCGGTGATGCGTCGGACGTGGTCCGCGCCCATCATGCCCGCGCCGACGACGGCGACGCGGAGGTTCTGCGTGGTGCTCATGGCTGTCTTCCTCTGTGTGGTGGACGTGGTCGTGGTGACGGTGGCGTTCGCGACGTCAGTCGGTCCGCGCGGCCGCGGTCGAACCGAAGATGTGCTGGAAGGTGCGCTCGGCGATCGGCCCCGGGGCGTCGACGGAGCAGCCGTACATGTCCTGCTCGACGATGCCGAACACCTCGGGGTTGATGCGGGCGACGGCCTCGATGATCGGCGCGAGCGCCGGGGTACCGTGCGGCGGCTCGGTCATGATGCCCTGCGACACCGCGGTGGCGAACGGCACGTCGTTCTTCAGCACGTCGAACAGCAGATCGGTGTCGACCTGCTTGAGGTGCAGGTACCCGATGCGGTCCGGGTGCTCGGCGATGAGCTTCAGGTTGTCGCCGCCGTAGTAGGCGAAGTGGCCCGTGTCGAGGCACAGGTTCGTGTACCGCTGGTCGGTGACCTCCAGGAAGCGCACGGTCTCCTTGAACGTCCCGACGTGGCTGTCCGCGTGCGTGTGGAACTGCTGGTGGACACCGAACTCCTCGAGCAGCGCCTTGCCGAGTCGGTCGTGCCCCGTGCCCAGGCGCTCCCACTGCTCGTCGCTGAGCGTCCGGGGCTCGAGGACCTCCTCGGTGGCGTCCGAGCGCCACAGGTCCGGGATCGTCACGAGGTGTTCCGCCCCGAGGGCCGCTGCGAGTCCGGCGACAGCGACCGCCTGGTCCCAGGCACGCTGGAACTGGTCGTCGCCCTTGTGGAACCCGGTGAAGACGGTGCCGGCCGACAGCTGCAGGCCTCGGGACTCGAGCTCGTCGGACAGCTGCGCCGGGTCGGTCGGCAGGTAGCCGTACGGGCCGAGTTCGATCCACCGGTACCCGGCGGCCGCGGCCTCGTCGAGGAAGCGCTGCCACGGCACCTGGTTCGGGTCGTCCGGGAACCAGACGCCCCAGGAGTCGGGAGCGGTGCCGATGCGGATGCCGGCGGTGGTGGTGTCCTCGTCGGGGACCCCGGTGGGGGTGGCGGTGTCGGTCATGACGTCGCTGTCGCTTTCTGTCTCGGATCGGTTTCAGCCGAGCAGCGGACGCTGCGCGGCGACCTGCTGCTCGTACTCGGCGCGGGCGGCCTGCGTGCTGGGGAGCGTGGAGGTCTGTGCGACCGGCACGTCCCACCAGCCGTCGCCGTCCGGCGCGTACACGAGCGGGTCGGAGTTGATGTGCACGAGCGTGGTGTGCTGGTTCGCCTTCGCCTGGCGGAGCGCTGCGGTGAGGTCGGCGATGCTGTCCGGTCCGGGCTGCACCTCGATCACGTCGACGCCGTAGGACCGGGCGTTCGCAGCGAGGTCGACGGGCAACGGCTCGCCGTTGTCGAACGACTGCGTCTCGTCCAGGTAGCGGTACTTCGTGCCGTACCGCTCCGACCCCACGGTCTCCGACAGGTGGCCGATCGAGGCGTACCCGTGGTTCTGGATGAGCACCACGATGATCTTGATGCCCTCGGCGACGGCGGTCACGAGCTCCGTGTGCAGCATCAGGTACGAGCCGTCACCGACCATCACGATGGCATCGCGGTCCGGTGCTGCGCGGCGGACACCGATGCCGCCGGCGATCTCGTAGCCCATGCACGAGAAGGCGTACTCGACGTGGTAGCCGAGGGCGTCGCGGACCCGCCAGAGCTTGTGCAGGTCGCCGGGCAGCGACCCGGCGGCCTGGATGACGACGTCACGCGGATCGCTGGCAGCCTGGACGGCGCCGATGATCTCGGCCTGCCCGGGCAGATCGGCGCCGGACGGGGCGAACGCCTCGTCGACGATGGCGTCCCACTCGCGCTTCCGGTCCCGGACCTCGGCGACGTAGCCGGCGTCGACCGCGTACGACGAGTCGGCGGTGAGGGCCGCGGTCAACGCGACCAGGGCCTCCCGGGCGTCCGCGATCACCGGCAGCTGCGTGCCGTGCTTGTAGGCGTCGAAGGACGCCACGTTGACGTTGACGAAGGTGACGTCGGGGTCCTGGAAGGCCGTGCGGGACGCCGTGGTGAAGTCGCTGTACCGCGTCCCGATCCCGATGACCACGTCGGCCTGCGCGGCGACGGCGTTCGCGGCGGCCGTGCCGGTGGCCCCGATGCCGCCGAGGTACTGCGGGTGGTCCCAGACCAGGGATCCACCTCCGGCCTGCGAGGTGCCCACCGGGATGCCCGTGGCCTCGACGAAGCGACGGAGCTCGTCCTCGGCGCCGGAGTAGAGGACCCCACCACCGGCGACGATGACCGGACGCTTCGCCTGTCGGATCGCGGCGACGGCACGCGCCAACGGACCGGTCTCCGGGATCGGACGCCGGATGTGCCACTCGCGGGGCTGCAGGAACGCGACGGGGACGTCGAGTTGTTCGGCCTGGACGTCCTCCGGCAGGGCGATCGTCACCGCACCGGTCTCGGCCGGGTCGGTGAGGACCCGCATGGCCTGGAGCGCGATCGAGAAGAGCTGCTCCGGTCGGACCACCCGGTCGAAGAAGCGCGAGAGCGGACGGAACGCGTCGGTCACCTGGATCGACGTGTCGTGGGGCATCTCGATCTGCTGCAGCACCGGGTCGGTCGTCCGCGTGGCGAAGGTGTCCGAGGGCAGCAGCAGTGCCGGCAGCCGGTTCGTCGTGGCGAGCGCGGCGGCGGTGAGCATGTTCGCAGCGCCCGGCCCGACCGACGCCGTCGACGCGAAGGTCGCACGACGGCGGTGCATCCGGGCGAACCCGACGGCCTCGTGCACCATCGCCTGCTCGTTGCGGGCCTGGTGGTACGGCAGCAGTCCGGGCTGCTCGACGTGCAGCTGCTTGATCGCCTGGCCGAGGCCGGCGACGTTGCCGTGACCGAAGATCCCGAAGACCCCCGGGATCGTGCGCTCGCGGACGTCACCGTCCACCGTCCACTGGTTCGCCAGGAACTCGACGAGCGCCTGGCCGACGGTCATGCGGCGCGTCGGTCCGGGCTGGCGCTGTGTCGTGGTCACACGTCCTCCTTCAGGTAGGGCAGGCGGGGGTCGAGCGACTCGGACTCCCAGAGCTGACGGACCCACCCGTGGGCGGGGTCGTCGGTGATGTTCCAGACGCGTTCCGGGCCGGGCCCGGCCATCACGTTGAGGTAGTACATGTCGTAGCCCGGGGCGGCGACGGCGGGTCCGTGCCAGCCGTACGGCACGAGTGCGATGTCGCCCGTGCGGACCTGCCGGAACTCGTCGATCGGCCGGTCGTCCGAGGCCGAGGTCCGGTGCAGCGCGAACGGGTCGGCGGCGTCGGGAGCGACGTGCTCGGAGCCACGGGCGACGGCGGACTCGTAGTAGTAGATCTCCTCGAGCTCGGACTCCTGCCCGGGCCGTTCGGTGTCGTGCTTGTGCGCCGGCCACGACGACCAGTTGCCCGCGGGCGTGATCACCTCGCACACGATCAGCCGTGCGGCGTCGAGCGCCGCCGGGGTCCCGAAGTTGTGGACCTGGCGGCTCGACTGCCCGGCACCACGGAGTTCGACGGGCACGTCCTGCCGCGGGATGTACACCGTCGGCTCGACCACGTCGGTGGGGGCCTCGGCGACCGCGAGTCGGCCGGTGCCGGTGATCACCGCGGCGGTCCCCGAGCCGAGGTAGAGGACGTCCGTGGGGCCCTCGAAGACGCTCGTGCGACCCTCGAGCTGCTGCACGGCGTCGCCATGGGTCACGGTGAAGCTGCCGGCGAGCGGCACGACGATCCGTTCGACCGGGGCGGAGTCCAGCCGCAGCGAGCCACCGTCCGTCAGAGTCCCGGTCCGGAGGCCGGTGTGCGCCCACCCCGGCACCCGGCCGTCGACCACGTCGGTCCAGCCGTCTTCCGGCCGGCTGCCCCGCGGGTTGAACCAGTTGTCGGTCATCGTCGGATCAGCCGTTCGAGGGGAAGCCGAGGTTGATGCCGCCGTGCGAGGGGTCGAGCCACCGGGAGGTGATCGCCTTCTGCCGCGTGAAGAAGCTGACGCCGTCCGCGCCGTAGGCCTTGTGGTCGCCGAACAGCGAGTTCTTCCACCCGCCGAACGAGTAGTAGGCCACCGGCACCGGGATCGGCACGTTGATGCCGATCATGCCCACCTGCACGTCCCGCTGGAAGCGCCGGGCGGCGCCGCCGTCGTTCGTGAAGATCGCGGTGCCGTTGCCGAAGGCGCCCGAGTTGATGAGCTCCAGGCCCTCTTCGTAGGTGGCGACCCGGACGACGGCGAGCACCGGACCGAAGATCTCCTCGGTGTAGACGCGGCTCGAGGTCGGCACCTCGTCGATGAGGGTCGGGCCGAGCCAGAAGCCGTTCTCGTCGCCGTCCGGACGGACGGTGCGGCCGTCCACCACGATGACCGCACCGTCCTGCTCTGCGACCTCGATGTACGAGGCGACCTTGTCCCGGTGCTGCTCGGTGACGAGTGGTCCCATGTCGCAGCCGCGGCGGCCGTCACCGATGCGCAGCGTGGCGGCGCGCTCGGCGATCTTCGCGACGAGCTCGTCGGCGACGGGCTCCACCGCGACGACGACGGAGATCGCCATGCAGCGCTCCCCCGCTGAACCGAAGCCCGCGTTGATGGCGTTGTCCGCGACCAGGTCGAGGTCAGCGTCCGGCAGCACCAGCATGTGGTTCTTCGCGCCGCCGAGGGCCTGCACACGCTTGCCGTGCTTCGTCCCGGTCTCGTAGACGTACTGCGCGATCGGGGTCGAACCGACGAAGGAGATCGACTCGACGTCGGAACTGGTCAGGAGTCCGTCGACCGCGACCTTGTCACCGTTCAGGACCGTGAACACCCCGGGCGGCAGTCCGGCCTCGGTGAACTTCGACGCCAGCCAGATGGCCGCGGACGGGTCCTTCTCGCTCGGCTTCAGCACGACGGTGTTGCCGGCGGCGATGGCGATCGGCAGGAACCAGAGCGGCACCATCGCCGGGAAGTTGAACGGGCTGATGATCCCCACGACACCGAGTGGCTGTCGGATCGAGTACACGTCGATGCCGGTCGACACCTGGTCGGAGAACTCGCCCTTGAGCAGCTGCGGGATGCTCGTCGCCAGCTCGACGACCTCTTGCCCGCGGGCGATCTCGCCCAGCGCGTCGAACACGACCTTGCCGTGCTCGCTCGTGATGATCTCGGCGAGCTCGGCCTTGTCGCGGTTCAGGATCTCGCGGAACGAGAACATGATCTGCTGGCGCTTCGTCAGCGACAGCTCACTCCAAGCGGGGAAGGCGGCCTTCGCGCTGGCGATCGCCGTCTGGATCTCCTGCTCGTCTGCGAGGGCGACCTGCTTCGTCACGACTCCGAGGGCGGGGTCGTAGACCGGCGCGGTGCGTCCGGACGTGGACGCGACGTGCGCGCCGTCGATCCAGTGCCCGACGACCGGGCTGTCGGTGCTGGTGGAGTCGGACACGGTCGTGGTGGATCCCGTGGTGGTCATGCGTTGCTTCCTTCCGAGACGGGCTCGTTGATGCTCGCGGAACCGACGGGCCCCGCAGAGGAGTCATGGGGATCTGTGGAGAGATCCGTGTGCTGGGTCCCGCTGTGGACGAGCCCTGCGGCCACGTCGACCGCTCCCGCCACGTCGCCGTCCGACGGGTAGAGGAGCGTCCTGCCGACGACCAGGCCGCGGACGCCCGGCAGCGCGAGGGCATCGGCCCACTTCGCGTAGGTCTCGAGCGGACGGGCCGACGGGTCACCGCCGAGCAGGAGCGTCGGCAGCGTCGTCGCGGCCATCACCCGCTCCATGTCGTCGACGACCGGGATCTTCAGCCAGCTGTAGGCGCTCGACTCGCCGAGGCCCGCGGCGATCGCCATCGAGGTGATCACCGCCTCCGCCGACAGGTCGTTCACGACGGCGCCGTCACGACGGTCGGACATGAACGGCTCCAGCATGATCGGCAGGCGGCGTGCGGCCGACTCCGTCACGGCCTTCGCGGTGGCCTCCAACGTCGGGGCGGTGCCGGCGTCCGACAGGGCCACGCGGATGAGCAGCTTCGCGAAGTCGAACCCGGAGTCCGCGATCGATGCTGCCGAGTACGCCGTGTAGCGGTCGTCCATCTCGAAGGTCGCTCCCCGGAGTCCTCCGCGGTTCATCGACCCGACGACCACCTTGTCGTCGAGTGCCCCGAGGAGCGCCAGGTCCTCCAGGATGTCGGGGGTCCCGAGCACCCCGTCGACGCCGGGGCGGCCGAGGGCCACGACGAGGCGTTCGAGCAGGTCGTAGCGGTCCGCCATCGCGGCCGGGTCGTCCCGCACCGCGAGCGCGCCACGGGCGGGGTGGTCCGCTGCCACGATGAAGAGCTTGCCGTCCTCGCCCAGGAGGGGGCGCCTCCGTCGCGACGCGAGCACCGAGGCGATCCGCTCGGGGTGACCGGCGCGCGTGTCACGCAGGCGGTCGAAGTCGGAAGTGGTCAGCTCAGGCACGGAGAGCCTCCTCGGTGCTGGTTCCCTCGGTGTTGCTTCCCTCGGTCGCCGTGCCCTGCGTCGGGTTGCTCCGCAGGAAGGCGTCGATCTCGTCGCTCGTCGGCATCGCCGTCGAGCACTCGAACCGGGTCGCGACGATCGCACCGGCCGCGTTCGCGAACGACAGGATCCGTTCGAGCCCCCAGCCCTGCAGCAGCCCGTGGGTGAGCGCGCCCCCGAAACCGTCGCCCGAGCCGAGCCCGTTGACGACGTCGACGTGGTGCGGACGGACCTCGACGAACTCGTCACGGGTCTTCGCCAGGACGCCCTTCGGCCCCTGCTTGACGATCGCGATCTCGACCCCGCGCTCCAGCAGGGCGTCGGCCGCGCGCACCGGGTCGGTCTCACCGACGGCGACCTCGCACTCCTCGCGGTTGCCGACCGCGACGGTGGCGTGCTCGAGGGCGACGGAGACCTCCCGCGTGGCGGCGGCCGGGGTCGACCAGAACATCGACCGGTAGTCGAGGTCCAGGACGGTGTGCACCTTCGTGGTGTGCTCGGACGCGCTCCGTGCCGCGTACGCGACGTGGTGCGCGGTCCGGCTCGGTTCTTCGCTGAGTCCGGTGACGGTTGTCCAGAACACCCGCGCCCGCTCGATCTCGTGCAGCGGCAGGCTCTTCGCGGTGATCATCAGGTCCGGCGCCTTGGGCGCACGGTAGAAGTAGAGCGGGAAGTCGTCCGGCGGGAACACCTCGCAGAACGCGACCGGTGTGTTCAGGCCGTCGACCGTGGCGACGAAGTCGTTGGCGACGCCGAACTCGGGCAGCGTGCGGGCGATGTACCGGCCGAACGGGTCGTCACCGGTGCGGGTGATGACGGCGGTGTCCGCGCCGTGCCGGGCCGCCGCGATCGCGACGTTCGTGGCGCTGCCACCCACTGACTTCGAGAACGTCTCGACGTCTTCGAGGGGGCCGGTCTGCTGCGGGTAGATGTCGACGCTGACGCGTCCCATCGTGATCACGTCGTAGGCGTGCGGTGCTTCGATCGTCATGCGACAGCAGGACCTTCCGTGCGGCTTCATCGTCGGACGAGCACGACTGTACACGACCCTTGGCCTAATGTCATGACATAGGTTGCGATCCACGTCGCCGCCGCGCCGGACGGGAGGCCCGGTGTCGGTGGGTCCTGCCAGGGTCGCGTCATGCAGATCCTCGCCCTGGTCATCGGCCTCGTGCTCGGCGCCGTCGTCGGTGCCCTCGTCGCGTGGACGCTCGCCAAGTCCCGTGCCGGCGTCGACGCGGCGGTAGCACGCGCCACCGCCGAGGCGCTGCGGTCCCAGCTCGAGGAATCGCGGAACGACGCCGACGACCGGCTCGACGCGCAGGACACGCAGTACCGACGGCAGGTCGAATCCCTCGAGCGCCGAGCCGCCGAACTGGAGCACCTCGTACAGCGGTTGCACGGCGCGGAGTCCGCTCGGGCGCAGGACGAGTCGAAGGTGCTCACGGCGCTGAGCCCGGTCGCCGACACCCTGCAGGTGATGCGCGAGAAGATCGCCGAACTCGAACGCTCCCGCAGCGAGCAGTACGGCGCGATCTCGGCCCAGCTCCGGTCTGCCGCCGAGTCCGAGGAACGGCTCCGAGCGACCGCCGAGACCCTCGCCGGCGCCCTGTCGTCGAACAGCACCCGTGGGGTGTGGGGCGAGACGCAGCTCCGCAACGTGGTCGAGGCGGCCGGTCTGCTCGAACGCGTCGACTTCGACGTGCAGTCCGCCGTGACCACCTCCGCCGGCGCTGCCCGACCGGACATGATCGTGCACCTCCCCGGCGGCAAGTCGATCGCCGTCGACGCCAAGGTGCCCTTCGCCGCGTACCTGCAGGCGTCCGAGATCCCGGCCAGCGCCACCGGTGCCGAGGCCGCACGTCGTGACCAGCTGATGGCGCAGCACGTCAAGGCGCTCCGGGGCCACGTCGACGCCCTCGCCGCGCGGGAGTACTGGTCCGGTTACGACGCCTCACCGGAGCTGACCGTGGCGTTCATCCCGTCCGAGTCGCTCATCGCCAGTGCACTCGCCGCCGACCCCGGACTGCTCGACCACGCCTTCCGGAAGCGCGTGGCGCTGGCCTCCCCCGTGACGCTGTGGTCGGTGCTGAAGACCGTGGCGTTCTCGTGGCAGCAGGACGTCGTCACGCAGGAAGCGCGGGAGCTGTTCACGATCTCCCGTGAACTGCACGGGCGACTGGCGACGATGGCCACCCACGTCGACAAGCTCGGCCGGTCCATCCGGGGCAGCGTCGTCGACTACAACCGCTTCGTGGGCTCGCTCGAGCGGCAGGTGCTGCCGAGCGCCCGACGGCTGTCACTGCTCGACGAGTCCAAGGTGATCGCGGACCCGACGAGCATCGAGGACGAGCCGCGGTTGCTGACGGCGCCGGAGCTCGTCAGCGCGACGGAGGACTGAGCGCGGCGGCGCGACGCCCGCCCCGGGTGCCGTTGCCCGGTGCCGTTGCCCGATGCCGGCCGGCCCCAGCACAACAGGAACCCGCTCGAACCACGGGATGCCGTGGCGCGAGCGGGTTCCTGTTGTGCGCAGCTGATCGGCACCGCGGGCCGCAGCGGCAGCCGGTGGCGGGGCCGGGGCGCCGTCGACTCAGCGGATCAGAACCACTTCTCGGCGCGGTGGTCGGCCTGGATACGACGGATGGTGTTCGAGCGGGACCGCAGCACGAGCGAGTCGGTGTGGATGACCCCGCGGGACCGACGCACACCGTCGACGAGCACGCCGTCGGTGACACCGGTCGCGACGAAGAAGGTGTTGTCCCCGGTCACCAGGTCGTCCTGGTCGAGGACCTTGTCCAGGTCGTGGCCGGCGTCGATCGCCTTCTGGCGCTCCTCGTCGTCCTTCGGCTGGAGCTTGCCGAGCAGGACCCCGCCGAGCGCCTTGATCGCGCAGGCCGTGATGATGCCCTCCGGCGTGCCGCCGACGCCGACGCACATGTCGATCGCCGAGCCGGGGAGCGCCGCCGCGATGCCGCCGGCGACGTCACCATCGAGGAGCAGTCGCGTCCCGGCGCCCGTGGCACGGATGGCGCGGATGAGTTCGTCGTGGCGCGGACGGTCGAGCACGGCCACGACCATGTCCTCGAGGTCCTTGCCCTTCGCCTCTGCCAGCGCCCGGATGTTGTCGCCGATCGGCTTGTCGAGGTCCAGGACCCCGCGGCCCTCGGGACCTGCGGCGATCTTGTCCATGTAGAACACGGCCGACGGGTCGTACATCGAACCGCGGTCGGAGACGGCCATCACGGAGATGGCGTTCTGGCGGCCAGCGGCGGTGAGCGAGGTGCCGTCGATCGGGTCGACGGCGATGTCGCACGCGGGACCGTGGCCGTTGCCGACGTGCTCGCCGTTGTAGAGCATCGGGGCGTTGTCCTTCTCGCCCTCTCCGATGACGACCACGCCGTCGAAGTTCACTGTGCCGAGGAACTTCCGCATCGCGTCCACCGCGGCACCGTCGGCGAGGTTCTTCTCACCCCGACCGACCCACGGCTGCGCACGGATCGCGGCGGCCTCCGTCGCACGCACGAGCTCGAGCGCGAGGTTGCGGTCGGGCTGGAGGAACAGGGAGCCGGTCTCAGTCGTGGGAGTCACACCCCCCAGCGTACCGAGCGCCGACCGTCCGGCCTCCCCTGCGGACGGATGTGCAGAGCGCGATCCGTCCACAGGCACCCGTCACACCCACCACGCACCAACCGGCCCTGACTAGCATCGACCGGGACATCACCGAAGAAGTCGAAGGAGATCCCAGTGCCCATCGCAACGCCGGAACAGTACGCCGAGATGATCGACCGCGCGAAGGCCGGGAAGTTCGCCTACCCCGCGGTCAACGTGTCGTCCTCGCAGACCATCAACGCGGTCCTCCAGGGACTGACCGAGGCCGGCTCCGACGGCATCATCCAGGTGACCACCGGCGGGGCGGACTACTTCGCCGGCCAGACCGTCAAGAACCGTGCCGCTGGTGCGCTCGCGATGGCGGCCTTCGCGCACGAGGTGGCGAAGAACTACCCGATCACCGTCGCGCTGCACACGGACCACTGCCCGAAGGACGCCCTCGACGGCTTCGTCCTGCCGCTCATCGCCGCGAGCGAGGAAGAGGTCCGCCAGGGTCGAAACCCCATCTTCCAGTCGCACATGTGGGACGGTTCGGCCGTGCCGCTCGACGAGAACATCGACATCGCCAAGACGATGATCGAGAAGACGCGCAACATCAACGCGATCCTCGAGGTCGAGATCGGCGTCGTCGGCGGCGAAGAGGACGGCGTGCAGCACGAGGGCACGAACGACGCCCTGTACACGACCGCGAACGACGTCGAGCGTGTCGTCGAGGCGCTCGGCATGGGTGACCAGGGCCGCTGGATCGCCGCGCTGACGTTCGGCAACGTGCACGGCGTCTACAAGCCGGGCAACGTCAAGCTCCGCCCCGAGCTCCTCGGCGAGATCCAGGATGCCATCGCCCAGAAGCACGGCACCGGCCAGAACCCGCTCGACCTCGTCTTCCACGGCGGGTCCGGGTCGACCGACGACGAGATCCACGAGGCCGTCCGCAACGGCGTCATCAAGATGAACATCGACACGGACACGCAGTACGCGTTCACACGCTCGATCGCCGGCTCGATGTTCACGAACTACGAAGGCGTCCTCAAGCTCGACGGCGAGGTCGGCAACAAGAAGCAGTACGACCCGCGCGCCTGGGGCAAGGTCGCCGAGTCCGCGATGGCCGCTCGTGTCGTCGAGGCGACGAAGGTCCTCGGTTCGGCGGGACAGTCCCAGAGCTGACGACGGACCGGCCAGGAGGCCCGGGGGCGCGTCCGGCGGACGGGCCCCCGTCTGCGTCCGGGGACGCCCACTGCATGCCGGCTCACGACGGCGTGCCACGATGGTCGGATGACCGTCGACGCCATCGCCAGCGAGTTCGCCCACTTCGTCACGGAGTCCCCCACCGCGTTCCATGCGGCCTCGGTCGCCCGTGACCGTCTGGTCGCCGCCGGCTTCACCGACCTCGACGAGACCCAGGCGTGGCCGACTGGACCAGGTGCCTACGTGGTGGTCCGCGACGGTGCCGTGATCGCCTGGCGCCTCCCGGACGGGGCGACCGCGACGACGCCCTTCCGCATCCTCGGCGCACACACCGACTCCCCCGGCTTCCGGATCAAGCCGAACCCGACGGTCCGCGTCGGCGGCTGGGAGCAGCTGAACGTCGAGGTCTACGGCGGCCCGGTCCTGTCCACCTGGTTCGACCGTGACCTCCGCATCGCCGGACGGGTCGTCCACCGCGACGGCACCACTTCGCTCTTCGACACCGTCGACGGGGTCGCCCGCATCCCGAACCTCGCGATCCACCTCGACCGCGGTGCCAACGACGGTCCGGCACTCGACAAGCAGCGGCACACGCTGCCGATCGTCGGCACCGACGCCGGCACGGGTGGCACCGACGTGATGGAGTGGCTGCGCTCCCGCCTCGGCGAGACCGCCGTCTCGTGGGACCTGTTCTTCGCGGACACGCAGGCCCCGTCGCGGATCGGCATCGACCGGGCGTTCCTGGCCTCGGGCCGGATGGACAACCTGACGAGCGTGCACGCCGGACTGCGCGGGCTGCTCGAGGCCCCGGGTGACGGTGACCACATCCCGGTGTTCGCGGCGTTCGACCACGAGGAGATCGGGTCGTCCTCGCCGTCGGGTGCGGGTGGGCCGTTCCTCGAGGACGTGCTGGCCCGCGTGCAGGAGGGCCTCGGTGCCACCCGGTCCGAGTCCGCCCGTGCCTTCCGTGCCTCGTGGCTGCTGTCGAGCGACGCCGGACACCTGGTGCACCCGAACCACTCCGAGAAGCACGACCCCACCAACCGCCCGCGGCCGGGTGGTGGTCCGCTCCTGAAGATCAGCGCGAACCAGCGCTACATGACCGAGGCGAGGGGCACGGCGGTGTTCGCTGCCGCGTGTGGGACGGCCGGTGTCGACCACCAGCCGTTCGTCAACGTGAACACGATCCCCGGCGGATCGACGATCGGCCCGATCGCGGCGACCCGGCTGGGGATCCCCACGATCGACATCGGCGTCGGCCTGCTGTCGATGCACTCGGTCCGCGAACTGGTGCACGTCGACGACCTCGCCGACCTGCACGCGGCGGTCGCGGCCTTCCTGGCCTGACCTGGGCGGCTCGGGTCACGAGGCCCGGGTCCGGAAGCCCGGTCCGGAGACCCGGGTTCAGCCGCCCGAGGCCTGACGCATCATCGCTGCGACGAAGCCGTCGTCCTGGAACACCACGATGACGAAGACGATCGAGCTGAACACCGTCGCGACGGCACCGCCGAGCAGCGGCACCCAGAAGGTGCGCCTGCCGGCCCGGAGCCGGACGACGGACCACCAGAGCACGAGGGCGAAGACCACGAGCATGCCGACGGCGCTGATCATCGCGGCGCCGTTGAGCGTGCCCGGGTCCTGCAGTTCCGTGTAGTTCGTCTCGAGGGTCTGGCGGACAGTGGAGGCGACCGAGCCGATCGACAGCGACTGCACGACGCTGACCAGTCCCATCGCCAGGAGGACGAACGTCAGGAGCACGTCGACCGGCGATGCACCGAGCCGGCGGACGGACGCGCCCTCCCGCGGGGTCGTTCCCCGACCGCGGTCCCCCTGCGGCGAGCGGGCCGAGCTGTCTGGACGCGCCGTGCCGTTCGAACGCGCTGTGCCGTTCGAGCGCTCGGCGGATGCGACGGCCGACGCGGCGGCGTGATCGCGGTCCCGCTGCTCCTGCCGTTCCTGCTCGACGAGGACGGGGTTGACCCAACCCTCGGGTGCGTACTCCCCGTACTGCGGAGCCGGACGACCGGCCGCACTGGAGACACCGGCCGTGCCGGCCGTCCCGGCTGTACCGGCCGCACCGGCCGCACCGGCCGCGCCGGCTGTACCGGAACCGGCGCCACCACCCTCGGGGTCGACGGACGCGTCGGGGTCGACCCGGGCCTCCCGGCCGTCCACCGCCGTCGTCGTCCGCGGCGGGACCCGGGACCAGCCGTCCGTCCGCGGATCAGGGCCGTTCATCGGGTGCGCCCGCCGAGCGGACGCGTCGGCTTGCCGTCCGCGTCGGTGCGGAGTTCGCGGGGCAACGAGAACATCAGGTCCTCGTGCGCGGTGACGACTTCCTCGACCGCACCGTAGCCGGCGTCGGCGAGCTGTTCGAGGACCTCTGCGACCAGGACCTCCGGCACGGAGGCGCCGCTCGTGACCCCGACGGTCTGCACGCCGTCGAGCCACTCCTGGCGGATCTCCTCGGCGTAGTCCACGCGGTGTGCGTCCTTCGCGCCGTACTCGAGGGCGACGTCGACCAGACGGACGCTGTTCGACGAGTTCGCGGAGCCGACGACGATGACCAGGTCCGCTGCCGGCGCGACCTTCTTGACCGCGACCTGGCGGTTCTGGGTGGCGTAGCAGATGTCGTCGGAGGGCGGGTTCTCGATCGACGGGTACTTCTCGCGCAGGAGCCGCACCGTCTCCATGGTCTCGTCGACGCTCAGGGTGGTCTGCGACAGCCACACGAGGTTGTCCGGGTCGGGGACGTCGAGCGCAGCGACGTCGGCCGGACCGTTCACCAGGATCGTCCGGTCGGGTGCGTGGCCCATGGTGCCCTCGACCTCTTCGTGGCCGGCGTGCCCGATGAGGATGATCGTGCGCTCGGCCTTGGCGAACCGGGTGGCTTCGCGGTGCACCTTGGTGACGAGCGGGCAGGTCGCGTCGATGGCGTGCAGGTCGCGGTCCGCGGCACCGGCCACGACGGCCGGGGAGACGCCGTGCGCGCTGAAGACGACGTGCGATCCACGGGGAACTTCGGCGACGTCGTCGACGAAGACGGCTCCGCGCTGCTCCAGCGTGGACACCACGTGGACGTTGTGGACGATCTGCTTGCGGACGTAGACCGGCTCGCCGTACTGCTCGAGCGCCTTCTCGACGGCGACCACGGCCCGGTCGACGCCGGCGCAGTACCCACGAGGTGCGGCGAGCAGGACCCGCTTGGGTCCGCTCACCGGGACGTCGCGCAGTCGACCGCGCGCTGCGGGGACCCGCGGCGGGGCGAGCGGGACCGAGTGGCCGTTGGTGATCGTCACGTCCCCGATGATAGGTGAGCAGGACCCGCGCAGCCTGGGCACCGACGAGCCTGTGGAGGAGCGTCGCCGCCCGGGATGTCCCCGGTGTCCGGCAGCATGGACCGCACGACGAGAGAGGGGCGCCATGGCGATCGAACAGGGGCCGCCCACGGCAGAGGACCCGTGGCCCGTCGCGCTGCTCGGCGCGAAGCTCCGGGACTGGATCGACCGACTCGGGGTCGCCTGGGTCGAGGGTGAGATCACCCAGTGGAACGTCGCCGGCGGCAACGTCTACGGCAAGCTCAAGGACGTCGAGGTCGACGCCACCGTCTCGTTCTCCATCTGGTCGAGCGTGCGCTCCCGGGTGCCGTCGGACCTCAAGCAGGGCGCCCGTGTCGTCGCCGCCGTGAAGCCGAACTACTGGGTCAAGGGCGGCTCGTTGACCATGCAGGTCGTCGAGATGAAGCACGTGGGGCTCGGGGACCTGCTCGAACGCCTCGAGCGGCTGCGTCGGGCCCTGGCGGAAGAGGGGCTCTTCGACCCCGCGCGCAAGAAGCGTCTGCCGTTCCTGCCGCACCGCATCGGTCTGATCACCGGCAAGGACTCCGACGCCGAGAAGGACGTCAAGCGGAACGCGCAGCTCCGGTGGCCCCAGGTCGAGTTCCGGACCGTGCACACCGCGGTGCAGGGCGACCGAGCCGTCGCCGAGGTCACGGCAGCCATCCAGGAGCTCGACGCCGACCCCACGGTCGACGTCATCATCGTCGCGCGCGGCGGCGGCGACTTCCAGAACCTGCTCGGTTTCAGCGACGAGGGCCTGGTCCGGGCCGCCGCGGCCGCGACGACGCCGATCGTCTCCGCGATCGGGCACGAGGCCGACCGACCGATCCTCGACGAGGTCGCGGACCTCCGCGCCTCCACCCCGACCGACGCGGCGAAGCGCGTGGTCCCGGACGTGGCCGAGGAACTGGCCAACGTCCGGCAGGCCCGCGCCCGGCTCGGGCTGCGGCTCTCGCACACGCTCTCGGTGGAGGCCGACCGGATCGCGGCCCTCCGCTCGCGTCCGGCACTGGCGTCCACCGCCTGGCTCGTGGACACCCGCGCCGAAGAGGTCGCTCGTGACCTCTCGCGCGCCCGGGAACTCCTGGACCGGCGCATCGAGCGCTCCCACTCCGAGGTCGGCCACCTGACCGGTCGGCTCCGCGCCCTGTCCCCGCGGGACACCCTGCGCCGCGGGTACGCGATCGTCCAGACGGACACCGGGGCGGTGGTGCGCGGCGCGACCGACCTCCACGGGGCGACACCGGTGCACGTCACGCTCGGCACGGGGACCGCGGTCGGGACGCTCGAGGCGGACGGACCCGGTCCCGACGGCTCGAGTTCCTGAGCCGGGAGGCCCGTCCCCACTCCGCCAGGACGCACGCCTCCGCCCCTCCACCACTGCCGTCCTCCACAGGCGCCGTGTCCTCCACGGAGTTGGGCGGCAGCGGCCACGTCGGTGGCGGCTCGGTAGGATCGGCATGTGTCTTCCGAGCAGCAGTCCGAGCAGTCCGACGTCCGCTCGCTGAGCTACGAAGCGGCGCGTGACGAACTCGTCCGTGTCGTCTCCGAGCTCGAGCAGGGGTCGGCGACCCTCGAGCGGTCCCTGGGCCTCTGGGAGCGCGGCGAAGCCCTCGCCGCGCGGTGTGAAGAGTGGCTCGTCGGCGCCCGCGCCCGACTCGACGCGGCCCGCTCCGCGACCGAGAACGGCAGCGCGGACCAGTCCGCAGCGGGAGACGCCCGATGAGCGACCCGGAGACCGGTCGCCCGATCGTCGCCGAACTCGGGCGCCCCGAGACGGCGGAGGAGACCTGGGCGCGCAAGGACACCGCCCGCCGAGCCCGCCGTGAACACCAGACGGCGTTCAACCTCGTGCTGGCGCTCATCGCGTCGCTCGGCATCGTGCTGTTCCTGGTCGCCGTCGTGGTCCGCCCCGACCAGGCCGTCGACCGCTCGGTCGACTACCGACAGGTCGCGCAGCAGGCCGACGTCTCCGGGGCGCAGCTCCTCGTGCCGGACCTGCCGTCGTCGTACACCTCGAACCACGCCGAGTACCAGTCCGGTTCGGCGCGGGGGGTCGCGGTGTGGACCATCGGCCTCCTGACGCCCGACGACCAGTACATCGGCATGCACCAGGGCATCGACGCGAACGACACCTGGATCGCCGACCAGCTCGAGCAGAAGCCCGCGACCGGGTCGCGCACGATCGCCGGGACGAAGTGGACCGTCTACGACCGCCGTGACGAGGGCAAGGGCGCGGGCAACAACGCGTACGCCCTCGTGACCACCTCCGGCAAGGACACCGTGGTGCTCGCCGGCACCGCCGACCAGAAGTCCTTCACGACGGTGGCGACGGCGGTCGGCAAGGAACTCACCCGCTAGGCAGCACCTCCGCCGGCAGTAGCACGCGACCCCGCACACCACCGAGAACCCGAACACCCCCGCGAACCCGAACACCCCCGCGAACCCGAACAGCCCGAGGAACGACACACGATGACCGACCGCGCCGCCTCCACCCCCGCCGACGCCCTGCGACTCCTCGTCGAGGGCAACGCCCGCTTCGCCGCCGACAAGCGCCGCACCGGCCGGATCGACCCCGAGCGCCGCTCCGAGCTGCAGGGCTCCCAGGCCCCGTTCGCGACCGTCCTGGGCTGCTCGGACTCCCGCGTGCCGTTCGAGCACGTCTTCGACGCCGGCATCGGGGACGTCTTCGCGATCCGCAACGCCGGGCAGATCGTGGACGACGTCGTGCTCGGCTCGATCGAGTTCGCCGTCGTCGCGCTCGGCACCCCGCTGGTCGTCGTGCTCCGCCACACCCAGTGCGGCGCCGTCGCTGCCGCACGGTCCGGCGAGCCGGTACCCGCCCCGCACCTGCAGGCCCTCGTCGACGCGATCACCCCGAGCGTCGAGCGGGTCCGCGCCACCGATCCCGACGTCGCCCAGGAGGCCGTCGGGTCTGCGCACCTCGAGTCCAGCCTGAAGGCGATCCTGGACCGGTCGGGCGCCGTCTCCGACGCGATCGCGGACGGTAGGTTGGCCGTGGTCGGCGCGACCTACGACCTCACCACGGGCGAGGTCACGATCGACACCGTCGTCGGACAGGCCTGACCCGATGACGTGACCGCTCCGGCAGCGACGAGCCGCCGGAGCGCCACCGACACCGCCGCGACCGCGACCCGGTGTGAGCACCACGAGGAAGGACCACGACGACGTGACCGACACCACCACCCCCGCTGACGGCGAGTTCCGCATCGAGCACGACACGATGGGCGAGGTGCGGGTCCCCGCGTCGGCCCTCTACCGTGCCCAGACGCAGCGGGCCGTGGAGAACTTCCCGATCTCGGGCACCGGCCTCGAGTCGGCGCAGATCGTGGCCCTCGCCCGCATCAAGCGGGCCGCGGCGCTCGTGAACGGTCGCCTCGGCATCCTCGACGACGCCGTCGCGCAGGCCATCGCCACCGCGGCCGACTCGGTGATCGGTGGCGAGCACCACGACCACTTCCCGGTCGACGTCTACCAGACCGGCAGCGGCACCTCGTCGAACATGAACATGAACGAGGTCCTGGCGACCCTGGCCTCTCGCGTCGCCGACACCGAGGTCCACCCGAACGACCACGTCAACGCGTCACAGTCCTCGAACGACGTCTTCCCCACCTCGGTGCACGTCGCCGTCACCGATGCCCTCATCCGGTCGCTCGTGCCGTCGCTGGAACACCTCGCCGAGTCCCTCGAGCGCAAGGCCGTCGAGTGGGCGGACGCGGTGAAGTCCGGCCGGACGCACCTGATGGACGCCACCCCGGTGACTCTCGGGCAGGAGTTCGGTGGCTACGCGCGACAGATCCGCCTGGGCATCGAGCGGGTGAACGCCACGCTCCCCCGAGTCGCCGAGGTCCCGCTCGGCGGCACCGCCGTCGGCACCGGCATCAACACGCCGAAGGGGTTCCCGCAGCAGGTCATCGCCCAGCTCGCCGAGGACACCGGCCTGCCGATCACCGAGGCCCTCGACCACTTCGAGGCGCAGGGCGCCCGTGACGCCCTCGTCGAGGCCTCCGGCGCGTTGAAGGTCATCGCGGTCAGCCTGACGAAGATCAACAACGACCTGCGCTGGATGGGCTCCGGGCCGAACACGGGCCTCGGCGAGCTGCACATCCCCGACCTGCAGCCGGGCTCGTCGATCATGCCCGGCAAGGTGAACCCGGTCATCCCGGAGGCCACGCTCATGGTCGCCGCCCGGGTGATCGGAAACGACGCCACCGTGTCGTGGGCAGGCGCCTCCGGCTCGTTCGAGCTGAACGTCGCGATCCCGGTGATGGGGACGGCGCTCCTCGAGTCGATCCGACTGCTCGCGAACAGCTCTCGGGTGCTCGCCGACAAGACGGTCGACGGGCTGCAAGCGGACCTCGAGCGGGCGCGTGCCTTCGCGGAGTCCTCGCCGTCGATCGTGACGCCGCTGAACCGGGTCATCGGCTACGAGTCGGCCGCGAAGGTCGCGAAGTACGCCGTCACCGAGGGCCTCACGGTCCGCGAGGCCGTGGTCGCCCTCGGGTTCGTCGAGCGCGGTGAGGTCTCCGAGGAGCAGCTCGACAGCGCCCTCGACGTCCTGAGCATGACGCACCCGAACTGACCGGTCCGCAGGACGCCGGCGTCCGCACGTGACGCCGCCGAGTGCCCGAGACGCCACCGACTTCGGCGGCGTCTCGCACGTCCGGCGCCGTCCCGGGAGCCCGGCGCCGTCTCGCCAGCCCGGCCGCGTCTCGCACCGCGAGGGACGGGAGGCGCGGTGCGGGCCCGCACCGCGCCTCCCGCCCGTCCTTGCTGGCGTCCACTGCGCCGCGGCTCGAGGCGGCTGCGCACAACGGAAGCCGCTCCGAACCACGGCATCCCGTGGTTCGGAGCGGTTTCCGTTGTGCCTGTCCGGCCAGCGCCGGCAGACCGCGCCGGCCGCGCCAGCGGCCGCGGCGCGCCGCCTGCCCGCTACGCGAGGTCCGGCGAGTCGAGCATCTCGGTCACGAGTGCCGCGATCGCGGACCGCTCCGAGCGCGTCAGCGTCACGTGCGCGAACAGCGGGTGCCCCTTGAGCCGCTCGATCACCGAGGCGACCCCGTCGTGCCGCCCGACGCGCAGGTTGTCCCGCTGGGCGACGTCGTGCGTGAGCACGACGCGGGAGTTCTGTCCGATCCGGGACAACATGGTGAGCAGGACGTTCCGTTCGAGGGACTGCGCCTCGTCGACGATGACGAACGCGTCGTGCAGGGACCGTCCGCGGATGTGGGTGAGGGGCAGGACCTCGAGGATGCCGCGCTCGACGACCTCCTCCAGGACGTTGTCGGAGACGAGCGCCCCCAGGGTGTCGAACACCGCCTGCGCCCAGGGGTTCATCTTCTCGGAGGCATCGCCCGGCAGAAACCCGAGCTCCTGCCCGCCAACGGCGTACAGCGGCCGGAACACCATGATCTTCTTGTGCTGCTGGCGTTCCAGGACGGCTTCGAGTCCGGCGCACAGCGCGAGCGCCGACTTCCCGGTGCCGGCGCTGCCGCCGAGCGAGACGATGCCGATCTCCGGATCGAGCAGGGCGTCGATCGCCAGTCGCTGTTCGGCGGAGCGGCCGCGGAGGCCGAACACCTCGCGGTCGCCGCGCACCAGCGACACCGCGCCGGCCGAATGCACGCGGCCCAGCGCTGAGCCACGTTCGGAGTGGATGACCACACCCGTGTTGACCGGGACGCCGTCGAGTTCGGGGGTCCGGATCTCCTCGGTCTCGTAGAGGTCGGCGACCTGGTCCCCGGACACCTGCAGGGTCGTGATGCCGGTGTAGCCGCTGTCGACGGCGAGTTCCGCGCGGTACTCCTGCGCGGCGAGGCCGATCGAGGCGGCCTTCACCCGGAGGGGCAGGTCCTTGGACACGACGACCACGTCGAGCCCGTCGTTCGCCAGGTTCGACGCGACCGCCAGGATCCGGGAGTCGTTGTCGCCGAGTTGCAGTCCGGAGGGCAGGACCGACTGGTTGGAGTGGTTCAACTCGACGCGCAAGGACCCGCCGTCACCGACCGCGACGGGGAAGTCGAGGCGTTCGTGTTCGATGCGCAGCTCGTCGAGGATCCGCAGCGCCTGCCGGGCGAAGTACCCGATCTCCGGGTCGTTGCGCTTCGACTCGAGTTCGCTCACGACCACGACCGGCAGGACCACCGCGTGCTCGTCGAAGCGGAACAGGGCGCGCGGATCGCTGAGCAGCACCGAGGTGTCCAGCACGTACGTGCGCTGGGCGACCGGCGTGGACGAGTCCGCGGCCCGGCTGCTCGCAGCGGTGTGCTGCGGCGAGGTGGAAGACGTTCCGCGAGAGACGTTCTGAGAGGTCACGACCACTCCATCCCCGGGCCGCGCTCGGCCCGGTCATGTCCTTCGACGCGGCCACTGGAGCGGTCCCGGAGCACCGACCGTGGCCGCTCCGACCGGGCGCGTTGCCCGATGTCGCCAAGCTACGACGCGCGGTGCGACGGCACCAGCGACACGCCTGGTCCTGCGGTTACGGTCGTGTGTCGCGTGGCTGAACGTCCGGGAGGCGCGGTTCGGCCCCGCCACGCGCCTCCCGTCCGTCCCGCCACGCCCAGCAGCCCGCGCCGAGCGGTCACGAAACGTCGCTCCCGCCGCCCCAGAGCGACGAAACGTGACCGCTCGGCGGAGTGCCGACGGGGAGTCGCGACCGCTCGGCGGACGCAGACGGGAGGCGCGGTACGGCCCCGCCACGCGCCTCCCGCCCGTCCTGCCACGCCCAGCACCCCGCGCCGAGCGGTCGCGAAACGTCGCTCCCGCCGCCCCAAGGGGACACAACGCGACCGCTCGGCGGAGTGCCGACGGGGAGTCGTCACCACTCGGCGCCGGACGAGGCCGAGCAGAGCCGGACCAGAAGCGCCGGCGTCAGCCCATCGTCGCGTACGAGATGCACGCGTCGCGGAACATGCCCAGCGTCTCGTCCGTGGTGGACGCGAACGCGGACACCCGCACCTCGCCGAGACGAGCGGTCGCGGTGACGCCGTGGTTGTGCATCGCCGCGGTGAGCGCCGTCAGCCGTCCGGCGGCTGGTCGGAGGACGACGATGCCGGCACGCTCGCGGGGGTCGCGGCTGGACTCGACGGGCAGCCCGAACTCGTCCGCCATGTCGATGATCCGGTCCACCCGGTCGGCGATGCGCTCCTGCACGGCGGCGACGCCGACGGCGGTGAGGCGTTCGAGCGAGACGGCGAGGCGGGCCTGCGAGACCGGGTCCACGCGCGACATGGCGAAGGCGGCGGCTGCGGGGCGGACGCTCGGCACGTCGGTGGGCCAGCCGGTCGTGCCGTGCGGTCCGGACAGTGCCGGCTTGACGCGCTCGAGGGCGCGGTCGCTGAACGCGGTGAACCCGGTGCCCCACCCGGCGTGCAGCCACTTCTGGCCGCCGGTGGCGACGACGTCGGCGACCTCGTACGGAGCGTCGACGATGCCGAAGCCCTGGATGGCGTCGACGATGAGCAGACGGTCACCGATCACATCGCGGATGGCGGCGAGGTCGGCGAGGTACCCGGTGCGCCAGTCGACGAGGGACAGCGCGACCGCGGTGACGTCGTCCGACAGACGCTCGCGGATGAGGTCGGGCGTGAGCCAGCCGGCGCCGGACTCGATGACGACGGGCTGCACGCGGCCGCCGGTGGCCGAGGCGGCGCTGGCGAGGGCGAGCGGCAGCGACGGGTACTCGTCGGCGGCGACGAGCACCCCGCCGGTCAGGCCGAACGCGGTGTGCAGCAGGCCGGGGGTGGTGGCGGTCTGCGAGACGACCTGGTCCTCGCGGCGGCGGACGAGCCGGGCGGCGACGGCGCGGACGCGGGCGTCCTGCTCGTCGAGCGTCTCCATGGCCCCGAAGCGCATGTGCTCCTGGATGTGGCCGAGGACACGCTGCTCCTCGAGGACGGCGGTCTGCACGGGACCGAAGGCAGCGTGGTCGAGGTATCCGGGCTCCTCGGCGAAGCCGGCGACGTACTCGTCGATCGTGGTCACGGGGGCACCTTCCAGTGGGCAGAACCCTGTGAGCCTACTGGGACCCGTGCATGCGGGCGAATGCAGTCCGCGGAACGCCAGGAGGCGGATGCTGGCGACCGGAAGCCATGAGGACGTCTCGCTTCCTGTGCGGGCGCTCAGACCTGTCCGGTCAGCCGCCGAACCGGCGCGACCGCAACCCGAAGTCGCGGACCGCCCGGAGGAAGTCGACCTCCCGGAGGTCCGGGTAGAACGCCTCGACGAAGTAGAACTCGCTGTGCGCGCTCTGCCACAGCAGGAAGTCCGACAGCCGCTGTTCCCCCGAGGTCCGGATCATCAGGTCCGGGTCCGGCTGCCCCTGCGTGTACAGGTGGTCGCCGATGAGCTCGGGCGTGAGGACCTCGGCCAGGGTGTCGAGCGTCCCGCCGCCCTCACCATGGCTCCGGACGATGCTCCGCATGGCGTCGGCGATCTCTCGCCGGCCGCCGTAGCCGACCGCCAGGTTGATGTGCAGCCCGGTGTGGTCGGCGGTGCGCTCCTCGGCGGCTGCGAGTGCCGCGACGAGCTCCGGCGGCAGGCCGTCGTTCGAGCCGACGTGCTGGACACGCCAGGTGCGGTGGCGCGAGAGCCGCTCGGCCAGGTCCGCGATGATCCCGACGAGTTGGTCGAGCTCCTCGCCGCCACGACCCTTCAGGTTGTCGGCCGAGAGTAGGTAGAGCGTGACGACCTGGATGTCGAGGTCCTCGCACCAGGACAGGAACTCGGGGATCTTCGCCGCGCCAGCCCGGTGCCCGTGGGCGGCGGTCTCCAGGCCCAGCTGCCGGGCCCACCGCCGGTTCCCGTCGACGATCATCGCGACGTGCCGGGGCTTCTGCGCCCCGTCGATCTGGCGGCGGATGCGGTTCTGGTAGGCGCGGTAGAGGAGCCCGCGTCCCGCCCATCCCAGCTTGCCCGTCACGCGTCGACTGTAGTGCAAGCACCCCTCGTGCTGACTCTCAGCCACCGTCCCGTCCGCCGGCCGTACGGTCGGAGCATGCAGTCAGACCAGGGCGTGCCCGCCCTCCCCCACGTGCCGTTCACGGAGGAGGCCGAGACCACCCCGACCACGACCGGTCCCGCCGACGCCCGCCCGGCATGGCGCGGTTGGATCCACGCCGGCACGTTCCCGTTCGCAGCGGCCATGGGCATCGTGCTCATCACGCTCGCGGCGACCCCGGCGGCGAAGGGTGCGAGCGCCGTGTTCATGGCCACGTCGTTGATCATGTTCGGCGTTTCGGCGACCTACCACCGCTTCCCCTGGCGACCGGTCGTCAAGCGCGTGCTCAAGCGCATCGACCACACGAACATCTTCCTGCTCATCGCCGGCACCTACACACCCGTCGCGGTCTGCGCGCTGCCGCACGAACTGATGGTGATCGTGCTGTGGGTGATGTGGAGCGGCGCGCTGCTCGGCGTCGCGTTCCGCGTCTTCTGGATCGGCGCACCACGGTGGTTGTACGTGCCGCTGTACCTGGCGCTCGGCTGCGCGGCGTTCCTGATCCTGCCGCAGCTCTTCGCCGCCAGCGTGCCGATGACGGTGCTCGTGCTCGCCGGCGGACTGGCCTACATCCTCGGCGCGGCCGTCTACGGCTTCAAGCGTCCGGACCCCTCGCCGACGTTCTTCGGCTTCCACGAGGTCTTCCACGCCCTCACCGTCGTCGCCTTCGCGGCGCAGTGGGCCGGCATCCTGGTGATCGCGCTGCACCCGGTGCGCTGACCCGGCCGCCAGGGGCCCCGTCTGCGCCAGACGCCGCCGTCCGAGCCAGACTGCGCCGATCTCGGCGGCGTCTCGCGCACACGACGGTGTCTCCCGCAGACGGCGGGGCGCGACCACGCGGACACGGACGGGAGGCTCCCCACCAGCCGGTGGGGAGCCTCCCGTCCGTCCCTCAGCGCGTCGCGTCAGCCGCGCTCGGTGTCGTCGCCGACGTCGGCCCGGCCGTCCTCGGCGACACGACGCGCCGGCTCGTCCGTCACGGCACCGTCGCCGGAGTCGCCGGCGACCTCGGCCTCCAGGCGCTCCCGGATCTCGGCGCGGTAGCGGGTCCGGCGGATGCGTCGGGTCATGTCGACCACCAGCAGGATCGTCACGATGGCGACCAGGGCGATCGCGACGAAGCCGGCGACCCCCGGGGTGACGTCGACGTCCGGGACACCACTCGGGCTCGGACTGGGGGTGGTGGCGGCCAGTACCGCGGCGATGGTGCTCACGCGTGTGCGTCCTCTTCGGATGGGATGCCTGCGAACAGGTCGGACTCGGGGAGCTCGGTGGGGACCCGGGACTCGACGAGCTGGTAGTCCTCGGTCGGCCAGACCTCGGCGAGCAGGTCGTTCGGCCAGAAGAAGAAGGGACTGTCCGGCGGCACCTGGCTGGCGTGTGCGCGGAGCGCGGCGTCGCGCGCGTCGAAGTACTCGTGCACGTCGACGTGCGACGTGGCGAGGTCCGGGCGGTCCGCGAACCGCTCCACCCACTCGCCGAGCTGCTCGAGGAGCGGGTTGTCGGGCTCCCGCTCGCGCAGCGCCTCGTGGAAGGCGGTGATCCGGCGCGGGTTCATCGTGCGCTCGTAGTAGAGCTTCGAGACCGACCAGGCCGGGCCGGCATCCGGGTACGTCTCGGGGTCGGCGGCATCGCGCCAGGCGGCGACCGAGACCTCGTGCGTCCGGATGTGGTCCGGGTGGGGGTACCCGCCGTTCTCGTCGTAGGTGACCAGGACGTGCGGACGGAAGCGCCGGATGACGCGGACCAGTGCCTCGGTGCTGTACTCCAGCGGCACGGTCGCGAAGGTGCCGGGCCGGACGGTCTCGCCCTTCTCGGCGTCGGGCAGACCGGAGTCGTGGTACCCGAGCCACACGTGGTCGATGCCGAGGGCTGCCTGCGCTGCGGCCATCTCGGTACGCCGGAAGCCGGCCATGTCGCGGTGCGCCCGGGCCTTCGCGGTGTCCGGGAGCTGCTCGTTGAGGATGTCTCCGGCCTCACCACCCGTGCACGAGACGACGAGGACCTGGGCGCCGTCGGCCACGTACTTCGCCGCCGTGGCCGCTCCCTTGCTCGACTCGTCGTCGGGGTGGGCGTGCACGGCCAGCAGACGATGGGGCACGGCGTTCCTTCACAGCTCGCGGACTTGCGGTCGCGGGTGGCGCACGGCGAGCGTGAACTACCCTTGGATCAGGATAATCACCCCGGGAGCCCCGAACTGTCCGATCAGCACCACGCCCCAGCAGGCGGAACCGAACGCGGTACGTCCGCCGTCCTCGACGACCGGACGTCGCTCGACGACCGGTACGGACGCAGCGTGGACACCCGGCGGCGCGGCAAGCTGCTCGCCGTCGTGATCGCGGCGGCCATCGCGGTCGTGTTCGCCGTCTGGGTGATCTGGGCAGGCCCCGGTCAGACCACGCACGGGCTCGACACCGACGACGTCGGGTACGAGGTCCTGTCCGACCACAGCGTCGTCGTGCACACCCAGGTCGCCGTCGACCCGGGCACCCCTGTGGAGTGCGCGGTGCAGGCGCTGGACAAGTCGTACACGATCGTCGGATGGCGGGTCGTGACGCTGCCCGCGGAGGATCAGCGTGACCGCTCGATCTCGACGCAGGTGAAGACGACGACGCGGGCGGTCACCGGGTTGATCCACTCGTGCTGGGTTCCCTAGACTGCTCGGAATCACGAATCGAGACCGGCCGCCGGCCGGTCTCGATTCTTTTGCGCCACACGCCGTGACCGGTCCCGACCACCACGGCCGAAGGGAAACGACATGAGCAACGACACGCAGGGCACCTGGCTGACCCAGGAGGCGTTCGACCGTCTCACCGCCGAGCTCGAGCAGCTCACCGGCCCGGCCCGCATCGAGATCGCGAGCCGCATCGAGGCCGCCCGTGAAGAGGGCGACCTCAAGGAGAACGGCGGCTACCACGCCGCGAAGGACGAGCAGGGCAAGATCGAGGCCCGCATCCGGTCGCTGACCGAGCTCCTCAAGCACGCCACGGTGACGGAGGCCGAGTTCGACGGCACCGTCGAGCCGGGCACCGTCGTCACGGCCACCATCGCCGGCGACCCGTCGACGTTCCTGGTGGGCAACCGCGAGATCGTCGCCGAGGGCTCGGACCTCACCGTGTACAGCCCGGTCAGCCCGGTGGGCGCCGCGATCCTCGGCCTCCGCACCGGCGGCAAGACCTCGTACACCGCGCCGAACGGCAAGGAGATCGCGGTCGAGGTCACGAACGTCGAGCGCTACGAGCCCTAGGCCGTCGCTGCCGCCCGGCACCTGACACTCCAGCCCGGCGTGCGCTCTCCCTCGCGCACGTCGGGCTGTTGCGTGTGCGCGCTCGTGCCTGCCCACCGAGTGGTCACCTCACCCCGGTCCAGGCCACCGTGGCCGCTCCCGCCACCACCAGGCCCGCCAGCGGCCATGCGTGCGCGAACCGGAGCAGCAGGCGTTCGTGTCGGTCCGTGCCGGGCGGGTGGACGACGAGTGTGCGGGTCTCCCACGTCGTGCGGCCGACCGGGCGGACGTCGAGTCGACCCGAGCGGTGCGCTCCGTCGACGATCCGCGTCCGGACCCCGTCGACCGTGGCCGACATCGATCTGGAGGCCCGTGGCACGTCCGGCGTGAGCCGGACGTCGGAGCCGGGGCGGCCTCCAGGACGGCCGCTGCCGCCGCGCGGCGATCCGTCAGTTGGTGAGCTGCTCCGGGCGGAACCCGGCTTCCTGCAGACGCGCCATCACCTCGTCCGCGTGGCCGGGTCCACGCGCCTCGATGGACAGGTCGAGGGCCACCTCGTTGATGACGAGTCCCTGGCCGTGGCGGGTGTGCAGGACCTCGACGACGTTCGCACCGGCGTCCGAGATGATCTGGGACACGCGGGCCAGCTGGCCCGGGCGGTCCGGCAGCATGATCCGGATGCCGATGTAGCGCGACGCCGCGACGAGGCCGCGGGTGATGATCCGCTCCATCATGAGGGGGTCGATGTTGCCGCCACTGAGCAACACCACGGTCCTGCCGGTGTCGTGCACGGCGCCGGACATGATCGCGGCGACGCCGACCGCTCCGGCGGCCTCGACCACGAGCTTCGCGCGCTCGAGGAGCACGAGCAGGGCCCGGGCGGTGTCGTCGTCCGAGACGGTGACGATCTCGTCGACCAGGTCGCGGATGATCGGGAAGTTCATGTCGCCCGGACGTGCGACCGCGATGCCGTCGGAGATCGTCGGCGAGGTCGTGATCGTCAGCGGCTCCCCCGCGACGATCGACGACGGGTAGGCGGCGGCGTTCTCGGCCTGCACGCCGATGACCCGGATCTCGCGGCCCAGGCGTTCGGCGAGGCCCTTGACGGCGATCGCGATGCCGGAGATGACGCCGCCGCCGCCGATCGGGACGACGACCGTGTCGACGTCGGGGACCTGGTCGACGATCTCGAGTCCGAGCGTGCCCTGGCCGGCGATCACGGCGGGGTGGTCGAACGGCGGGATGAAGACCGCTCCGGTGCGGGCCGCGAACTCCTTCGCGGCGGACAGCGCCTCTTCGACGGAGTGCCCGCGGAGCACCACGTCGGCGCCGTAGCGGCGGGTGGCCTGCAGCTTGGGCAGGGCGACGCCCACCGGGGTGAAGATCGTGGCGGGGATGCCGAGTTCACGGGCGGCGAAGGCGACCCCCTGCGCGTGGTTGCCGGCGCTGGCGGCGACGACGCCGGCCTCCCGTTCGGCCGCCGACAGGGTCGACAGCCGGTTGTAGGCGCCGCGGACCTTGTACGCACCGGTGCGCTGCAGGTTCTCGCACTTCAGGTGGACGGGCGAGCCGAGCAGTCCCTCGAGGAACTTCGACGTCTCCATCGGGGTGACCCGTGCGACCCCGGCGATCGTCGCGCGCGCCGCCTCGATGTCGGCGAGCGTCGGGATCGGGGGCGCAGTCGTGTCGGTCACGATCCCATCATCGTCGGTCGCGGACTCCGCGGCTGCCACGTGACGCTCAGTTGGTGCTGGCGGTGCCGGGCTCGGCGGCCGGCTGCGCGTCGCTGCCGGGCGCCGGGACGTCGTCGCCGACCTGGTGCCGTCGTCGCCGCAGCAGCTGGATCCTGCCGTGCTGACCGTGCTTCGGGGTCGCCTCGAGCACGTGGTCCGAGTCGAGTCCACGCCAGCGACCGCTCGCGATCGTGGTGACCATCGCGTTCAGGGTGGCGATCAGCGGGACGGCGAAGAACGCACCGGCGATGCCGGCCAGACCGGAGGCTGCGGTCACGCCGAGCACGACGGCCAGCGGGTGCACCTTGACCGCGTTGCCCATCACGAGCGGCTGCAGGATGTGGCCCTCGATCTGCTGCACGAGCAGGACGACACCGAGCACCAGGAGCGCGGCCAGCGGGCCGTTGAAGATCAGAGCGACGAAGACGGCGAGGAAGCCGGTGACGATCGCACCGACGACGGGGATGAAGGCGCCGAGGAACACGATCGCGGCGATCGGGATGACCAGGGGCATTCCGCCGAAGAACAGGCCGACGATGAACGCACCCAGGCCGATGCCGACCGCGTCGACGAAGGCGACGAAGATCTGCACCCGGATGAAGCTCGTCAGGGTGATCCAGCCGGCGACGCCCGCACCGTCGACGGTCGCCCGGGCCTTGCGCGGGAACAGCCGGACCGTCCAACGCCAGACGTTCTTGCCGTCGATGAGCAGGAAGATCGTGGTGAACAGGATGATGAACAGCGCCTCGAACACGTGCGTGGCGCTCGAGCCGGCGCTCGCGACGCCCGACAGGATCGTGCCGGAGTTGTCCTGCACCCACTTGGTGGCCTCGTCGAGCCAGGTGTTGACGTCTTTCTGTGAGATCCCGAATCCGGAGTTGAGCACGAACGACCGGACGTTGCCGTACTGGGACACCGTCCGGTCCCGCAGCGACGGGTACGAGGCGACGATCTGGTCGATCACGAGCCACACGAGGGCGGCCACCGCGGCGAGCCCGCCGAGCAGGCTGATGATGACCGCGAGCCACTTCGGGACGTGCCAGCGCTGCAGCCGGTTCGAGAGCGGCACGAGCAGGGCGGAGATCACGACGCCGATCAGGAAGGGGATCAGGATCTCGCTGAAGATCGTCATCAGCCAGATGAAGAGGGCGATGACGCCCGCGATGACGAGCACGCGCCACGAGAACGCCCCCGCGATGCGCATGCCGAGTGGTACCGAATCCTCGACCACGGGGTCGGGATGAGTCTTCTTGCCCCATGCCATTCCGCCACTGTAGCCACGCGGAACCGGGCAGGTGCCGGTCCGGGCATGTGCGACGTCCGTCCCGGGGCCGGTCCGGGCGTCGGCGGGGATCGGTAGCGTTCCCGTCATGGTCAGGACCACGCTCTCCGCTGCCGAGGCCCGCCGCGTCGCCCTCGCCGCGCAGGGGTTCGGCCGGACACCCTCGGCGGCGGTCCCGTCGCCCTCGACGGCGGTCCCGTCGCCTTCGGGCTCGCCGGCGGTGCTCGTCCCGAACCGGGCGGTGTCGGCCGGCCTCGCCCGACTCGGTGTGCTGCAGATCGACTCCGTCAACGTCTTCGAGCGCAGCCACTACCTGCCGCTCTTCGCCCGGCTGGGTCCGTACGACAAGGGCGCCCTCGACCGGCTGACGCTGACGCAGCGCAGCCCCTGGATCGAGTACTGGGCTCACGAGGCGGCGTTCGTCCCGCGTGATGACCTCCGGCTGTTCCGGTGGCGGATGGACGCCTACCGGCAGCGTGACACGACCAACCCGCTCCGGATCCCCGGCGTGGAACGCACTGCCCGGGTGCGCGACGAGCTCCTGGCCCTGCTCGCCACCGAGGGACCGATGCCCGCGAGTGCGGTCGAACACGAGTCCAACGTCCGACGGGGCCCCTGGTGGGGCTGGAGCGACGTGAAGCACGGGCTCGAGCAGCTCTTCCGTTGGGGTGACGTCGTCAGCGCGGGACGGTCCGGGTTCGAGCGGGTCTACGCCCTGCCGCAGCAGGTGCTGCCGTCGGGGTACTTCGCGACCGCACCCAGCCGGGCCGACGCCGTCCGGGAGCTGGTCCGCCGCTCGGCCCGGGCCGTGGGCGTGGGCACCCGCGCCGACCTCGCCGACCACCACCGACTGCGTGCGGACGACACCGCTGCCGCGATCGCCGACCTGCAGGACGCCGGCGAGCTGGTCCCGGTCACGGTCGAGGGCTGGCGGGACCGGGCGTGGATGCACGTCGACGCCCGGGTGCCGCGTCGAGTCGAGGTCGACGCCGTCCTCAGCCCCTTCGACCCGGTGGTGTGGTTCCGTCCGCGGGCCGAGCGGCTGTTCGGCTTCCACTACCGGATCGAGATCTACACGCCAGCGCCGAAACGGGTGTTCGGGTACTACGTGCTCCCGGTGCTGCAGGACGACGCCCTGGTCGGGCGGGTGGACCTGAAGAGCGATCGGCAGCGCGGCGTCCTGCACGTCCGGACGGCGTGGCACGAGCCCGGAGCCGTGATCGACGTCGAGCGGCTCGCAGCACTGCTCCGGCGGACGGCGGCGTGGCAGGGGCTCGACGGGGTCGAGGTCACCGACCGCGGAACTGCGGCACGCGCACTCGCCGCAGCGCTCGGAGTCACTCCCCGGCCCTGACGGCGCGTGCCGGGGACTCGACGGCGCGTGCCGGGGACTCGACGGCCGGGACCGCTAGAACTGCACCCGCGGCGGCTCGGCGATGGCGGCCGGCTCGGCGGTCTCGAAGAACGGCGCCGGCCCGACGCCCCGACGCTTCGCGATGCTCGAAGCCGGGAACGACTTGACCTTGGTGTTGAGTTCGCGCACGCCACCGTTGTAGTGCCGGCGGGCGGACTGGATCTTGTCCTCGGTGGACACGAGCCGCGACTGCAACTCGAGGAAGGACTGGCTGGACTGCAGCTGCGGGTACCCCTCGGCCACCCGGAACACGCTCTTCAGCGCCTTCTGCATGTGCCCCTCGGCAGTGGAGGCGGCGACGGCGTCGTGCGCAGCGAGTGTCTCGGCCCGAGCGTCGGTGACGGCGGTCAGGACGGACTTCTCGTGCGCCGCATGACCCTGCACGGTGTCCACGATGGTGGGGAGGAGCTCGGCGCGTTCGTGGAGCTGCGCGGCGATCTCGGCCCAGGCCGTGTCGACGCGCTGCTGCAACGCGACGAGGGACTTCTGGCTGGACCAGAACCAGATGCCGATCACCACGAGGACGACGACCACAACGCCGATCACGATGAGCGTCGTGACGAGTCCGGTGTCCATTCGGGCGTACTCCTTTGCGCGTCGGGCCGCAGTTGCGTGCGGACCTCCGCAGCCCGCTGTCGGACCTCAGCGGTCCGGATCGATCTTACCGAGCGCCTCGGAGCGACCTCGCCGCTCGCCGATCTTCACGGCCGATTCCCGAGTGACGCACACCGGGCTCGCGGACCGCGTCCGGAGGGGGCCCCGATCGACGCACGGAAGGGCACGGATGATGCGGAACCGGGGTGTTCCGCCGCGCGGGGTGTTGACCGGAGGGCCCGGATCGCATGGGATGGACAGGATGGACACGGGCGGGGACAACGTGCAGCACCAGGACGTCGGGGGCGACGTCCGTCGTCGACGATCCCGGAGGACTGCCGCCCGGTCGCTCGTCACCATCGTCGGGCTGGTGCTCCTGCCCCTGGTGTCCGTTCCCGCCCTCGCGACGACCACCACGCTCCCCGGCGCCGGGACCGGAGCCGGCATTGGAACGGTGGACGCGCCGCAGCCGTCCCCGACGCAGCCTCCCGTCTACTCCAACCCGGTGCCCGCGCCGGCGCCCGGCCCGGGGGACGCCTCGAGCCCGGTCCCGACGAACACCCCCATCCCACCGTCCGGCGGTACCCCGACCGCGCCGACGATCGTCGACCCGGGGGACATCACGACCGCCCTCGCGCGGTTCGCCGGTCGTGCGACACCGGGCCACCAGGTCCGCGTGGCCGAGCCCGCCGTCCCCTCGGCGTCGGTCTGCCGCGCCACCGCGACGCCCGGCGGGACCTGGTCCTGCGTCGGGACGGTGCGCTCCGGCCCGGCCCAGGTCTTCACCGTCCTGGACATGACGGCGTCCGCGCTGCCGAACGCCGATGCGGCACCGTCGGACGTCATCGTGCCGCCGACCATCGACGCCCGGCGCCCGACCACGGGGACCGTCACCGGCACGGGCCTCCCGGGTGCCACCGTGACCGTCGGCCGGGCCGGCTCCTCCGCCGCGCTCACCGCGGTCGTCACCGCGGCCGGCACCTGGGCGGCTCGATGGGGCACCGGCCCGGGCGCACCGGCCGAGGGCAGCGTCGATGTCAGTGCCACGCAGACCGCGAGCACCGCGACCGGGTACCGATCGGACCTCCGGAGTGCCGCCTCGGCCGCTCGGACCCTCGTCGTCGATCGGACCGCCCCGGCCGCGCCGCGGATCACCGCGCCGGCCGGATCGGCCCCGGGCAGCACGCAGGGGGTCCGGATCACCGGGACGGCCGAGCCGCGCACCGTCGTCACCGCCTACGTTGACTCGACCGCGGTCTGCCGGGCGTCCGTCGCCGCGGACGGATCGTGGTCCTGCCGCGCAGCCGACAGCCTCCGCGCCGGGTCCCACATGGCCCGTGCGGTGGCCCAGGACGAAGCGGGCAACACCTCGTCCGCGGCGACCGCCGTCGCGTTCCGCGTCTCCCGCGGCGCCTCCGTCGACGCCGCCAGCTCCCCCGGCACCACCCCCGGCAGCGGCGCCGGAGGTGGCGGCGCGCACGGCAGCGGCACCGCCCCGGCCCACGGATCGGGCTCCGACACGGCCGACGGGTCCGGCATCGGCAGGGCCGGAACCGGGTCGAGCGACGACGGTACGTCCGGCAGCGCGCTGCCCGGCGGTGGCGCCGGCGGTTCCGGCAGCCACGGCGGCCGCCCCGACTGGACGGGTCCCGCCGGCGACTGGACCGTCGCCACCGGGTACGACCACGCCGTGCCCACCATCCAGTCCGCGTCCTCGTGGCGCACCCTCGCCGTCGCGGCCGGCGTCGCCGCCGTGTTCCTCCTGCTCGTCGCCGGCCCGGTCCGCGTCCTCGCTGGCGCCCTCCGCGAACGGGCACCCCTGCGGGCCGCCCGGTTCACCGGCCGCAACCGCACCCGCTCCGAACGTCGCCACGGCGACGACGCCGTGGCGAGCTGGGTCACGGTCACCCTCGGGATCGCCGTCGCCGGGGTGCTCACGCTCCTCGGGACCGGCATCGCGCTGGAGGCACGCTACGTCCGTCTCGCGATCGGCGTCGTCGCCGGCGTCGCCGTGCTCAGCGCCGGGGTCGTCCTCGCCACCCGCTGGACCGCGGGCGAGGACCGACACACCGTCACGTACCAGCTGTCCCCCGGCCTGCTCCTCGCAGCGGTCCTGGCGAGCGGACTGACCCGCGCCGCCGACCTCTCCCCCGCCCTCGTCGTCGGGGTCCTCCTCGTCCCGGTCGCCCGCACCGACGGGGGCACCGCCGCCATGCACCTCGGACGGGGCCTCGCCGCGTGTGCGCGGAGTGCGATCTGGCGCTCGGTGGCACTGCTCGTCCTCGCGGTCGTCGGATGGGTGCTGCACAGCCTCACCCCGGCCTCCGGGTTCGCAGGGTCGCTCGTCTCCGAGTTCGCCAGCACCCTCTGCGTCGGTGGGCTCGGTGCTCTCGTCGTCACGCTGCTGCCGCTCCGGGGGACCGCGGGTGCCGCGCTCGCCTCGGTCTCGCGACCGAGCTACGCGGCCCTCACGGCGGTCGGCGTCGGCCTGGCCGCAGCGGTCTACTCCGGCACGGCTGGCACCCACGTCCCGGTCGCCGCCTTGGCCACCGGGGTCGGCGTGGTGCTCGTGGCGGCCGCGGCCGCCTGGGCGTGGCTCCGGTTCGACGGGGCCGGCATCCGGTCTTGAAGCGCCCGGCAACAGTTGCCGGTCACCTTGTCTGTCTGCCTGTCGGTCTGTCGGTGTGACTGCCTGACTGCCTGACTGCCGGGAGGCTCGGCACGAGCCCGCCACGGGCCTCCCGTCCCGCCATCGGCGGTGTCCCGGGACCGGGCTCAGTGCGTGGGGGCCGAGCGGGCGAACAGGCCGGGCAGGAGGCCACCGATCTTCGTGCCGACGCAGAGGCTGACGAACGTCGCGAGCGGCGTCGCGAGCGCTCCGGCGTCGAAGGTCGCCACCGCGACCAGGCCGACCGTGCCCGGGACGAGCAACAGGAACGCGGGTCGGAACGACACCGTCGCCGGGATGACCGGCACCATCCGCTCCAGCACGCGCGTCGCGACGAAGAGCAGTGCCGCGGCCAGGCCGGTCGCGACGACGCTGCCGCTGAACGGGGTCAGCCACGAGACGACCGCGTAGGCGGTGACCATCACGACGACCGAGGCCGCGGTGAGGCGCCACCCCGAGCCGAAGACCAGGCTGATGCCGGTCGCCAGGACCACGACGGCGACCCACGACACCCAGAGGGCCGGGACCGCCTCCCAGCCCGCGCGGTCCGTGCCGATGCCGGCGACCTCGCCGACGAGCGCCGCGGACGTCGGGTCGACGCGCAGCCCGGTGACGGCGCTACCGGCCGCGATGCCCGCCGCCATGAAGCCGAGCATGATGAGGCCCTGCATCAGCCGCGCCGAACCGGTGACGATGTCGGCTGCCGTGAGTTCGAGCAGCGCGTTGGTGATGAGCGCTCCCGGCACGAACACCGCGACCGGCGCGCAGACGGCGTAGAGGGGGACGTGGTCGAACCCGGTGCTCGCAGCGACGAGCCCGACGACCGCGGTCGAACAGAAGGCCGCCAGGAACGGGACGACGGCGACGGCCTCCCGGAAGCGCCGGAGCAGCAGCCCGATCACCCCGACCAGCGCCCCGACGACGAGGGCCACGAGCACCGCCCACCACGGGACCCGGAACACGACGGCGAGCCCGGCCGACGTCAGCGCGTTGCCGAGCACCCACGGCAGCGGTGCCGGTGGACGGGTGCCCTGCCGGATGCTGCGGACACGGGCCGGGATCTCGGCCAGCGCGATCGCGCCGCGTTCCAGGCCGAGGACCAGACGGTTCGCGCGGGCCGACTGGCGGAACGACAGTTCGATGCCCTCGGCGTTGACGATGGTGGCGGCGCCGGTCGCGGTCTCGCTGACGATCACGAGCGCCGGCAGCACGCCGATCGCCAGACCGTCGCCGACACCGGCGGCGTCGCGGGTCTTCTCGAGCGCGGACCGGACGTCGGTGACGGAGCTGCCGGCGTCCAGCAGCAGGGTGCCGAGCGTGCCGAGGAGCATGCCGATCGGGACGGTCTCGCCGTCGATGACCTCGACGTGGGCCTCGGGGCGCCGGAGGGCGTCCCGGAGGTTCGTCAGCGCACTCCCGATCCCGACCACAGGGTCAGCGTAACGAGTGGTGGCGTTCCGACGGCGCTGCCCGCCCGGTCCTCGTACCCCCGGTGGGACTCGAACCCACAACTCGGCGATGTTGAGTCGCCTACCCGTCCGTGCTCGTACCCCCGGTGGGACTCGAACCCACAACTCGGCGATGTTGAGTCGCCTACCCGTCCGTGCTCGTACCCCCGGTGGGACTCGAACCCACAACTCGGCGATGTTGAGTCGCCTACCCGTCCGTGCTCGTACCCCCGGTGGGACTCGAACCCACAACTCGGCGATGTTGAGTCGCCTACCCGTCCGTGCTCGTACCCCCGGTGGGACTCGAACCCACAACTCGGCGATGTTGAGTCGCCTACCCGTCCGTGCTCGTACCCCCGGTGGGACTCGAACCCACAACTCGGCGATTTTAAGTCGCATGCCTCTACCGATTGGGCCACGGGGGCGCACGACCGTGACGGTCGGGCCGGGACAGCCTACCGACGCCAAAGGGCGGCCACCCATCGGGTGACCGCCCTCTCGACTGCGTGCGTGCGGTCTCTACTCGGTCTTCGCCGACTCGCCGGCAGCGACGGGCTCGGCTTCCTTCGAGACGTCCTCGGCCGGCGTCGCGTACGCGGGACCGGCAGCACCGGCGGGCTGGCCGGCGGCCGGCGACTCCGCTTCCGGAGCGGCCTCGACGGCCGGCTTCGGGCGGGAGGCCCAGGCCTCGAAGGCGGCGCGGGGGGTCTCGCGGTCGTCGAGGGACGCGATGTCGCGGCCCAGGAAGAAGTTGCCGACCCAGTCGCCGACGACACGGATCTTGCGCTCCCACGACGGCATGGCCAGGCCGTGGTAACCACGGTGGGCGCCCCAGGCGAGGAAGCCCTTCATCGCGAACTTGCCGGACTGGAACACGCCGATGCCGAGACCGAGGCCCGCGACTGCGCCGAGGTTCTCGTGCTTGTAGTCGACCGTCGCCTCGCCGCGGATCGTGGCGACGAGGTTCTTGGCCAGCTGCTTGGCCTGACGGACGGCGTGCTGGGCGTTCGGGACGCACATGCCGCCGACGCCACCACCGGTGAGGTCCGGGACGGCTGCGACGTCGCCGCAGGCCCAGGCGTCGGCGATGACGGTGCCCTCGTCGACGATGCGGAGGTCGGGCTGCACGGTGATGCGACCGCGGGGCTCGAGCGGGAAGTCGGTGCCCTTGACCATGGGGTTCGCCATCACGCCGGCGGTCCAGATGATCAGGTCGGACTCGATGACCTCGATCGACTCGTCCTTGGCCTTGAGCTGGCAGACACCGCCCACGGCCGAGGCCAGCTGGGTCTCGAGGTGCACCGTGGCACCGCGTTCGGCGAGGTTCTTGAGGACCCAGTGCGAGGTCTCGAGCGAGACCTCGGGCATGATGCGGCCCATCGCCTCGACCAGGTGGAAGTGCGTGTCCTCGAAGGCGATCTGCGGGTAGCTGCTGAGCAGGTCCGACACGAAGGAGCGGAGCTCGGCGAACACCTCGATGCCGGCGAAGCCACCGCCGACGACGACGACCGTGAGCAGACGCTGACGCTCGGGGCCGGCCGGCAGGTTCGCCGCCTTGGCGAAGTTGGTGAGGATCTTGTCGCGGATCGCGGCGGCCTCTTCGATGGTCTTCAGGCCGATGGCCTCGTCCGCGACACCCGGGATCGGGAACGTGCGGGACACGGCGCCGGCCGTCATGACGATCTGGTCGTAGGACTCTTCCCAGGGCTCGCCGAGCTCGGGGGTGATCGTCGCGGTCTTGTTCGCGTGGTCGACCGCGGTGACCTTCGCGGTGACGACGCGCGTGGACTTGAGGTGGCGGCGGTGCGACACCACGGCGTGACGCGGCTCGATGGAGCCGGCGGCGACCTCGGGCAGGAACGGCTGGTACGTCATGTACGGCAGCGGGTCCACCATGACGACGTCGGCTTCGCCCTTGCGAAGGTGCTTCTCGAGCTTCCAGGCGGTGTAGAAGCCGGCGTAACCGCCGCCGACGACGAGGATCTTGGGCACGGTTCGTGTTCTCCTTGGGGTGGGGTGAGCTGCTGGGAGGCTGGTCAGTTCTCGCCGCCACCCGCCCCGACTCCGGCGTCTGCATCCTCATCATATGCCCGGCACACACACCGGGAGGGCGACCAGTCCGCGCGCTCGAGCGCGAGGTCGCCGATGGGGTTGACGCCGGGGCCGGCGGCGAGGGCGTGACCGACGAGCGCGTGCAGGCACTTGACACGGGTGGGCATGCCGCCCGCGCTGATGCCCGCGATCTCCTCGACGTGCTCGATCGACTCGCGGTCGTCGAGGTACGCCTGGTGTGCGCGGCGGTACTGCTCAGCGGTGTCGGGGTCCTCGAGGAGCGCGGCCAGTTCGGGCATGACCTGGTTCGCCTCGAGGGTGCTCACCGCCGCGGTGGCGGCGGGGTGGCACAGGTAGTACAGCGTCGGGAACGGGGTGCCGTTGCCGAGACGCGGCTTCGTGGACACGACCGTCGGGTTGCCGCAGACGCAGCGCGCCGCGATGCCGATGACGTCACGAGCGGGACGTCCGAGCTGAGCGGACACCACCGCGACGTCGTGGGCGGTCGGCGGGTCGAACGGAGGGGTCGTCACGGGGACGTGAGCCTACCGGACTCCGCGCGCGGCCCCTACTTCGGTGACGAGTCGCTGTCCGTGCTGCCGGTGCGCTCGAGTTCGCTGCGGGTCTCGTCGGACAGACCGGCCTGCATGACGGAGGACAGCAGCGACTGCACCCAGTCCACCTTCGGGGTCTGCACGGTGGAGCTGACCGGGGTGCCGGATTCAGTGGTGGGCGGCGGCGTCGCCGTGGTGCCCTTCTCGGCACCCATCACCAGGTAGCTCTCCTCGCCCGGGTACACGTAGAGCAGACGGTCGCGAGCCTGCGCCTCGATGTACGCCGGGTCGTCCCAGCGGGCCAGGTCGTGCTTCTTCTGCGCCACGTCGGCCTTCTGCGCCGCCACCTGCCGCTGCATGCCGGCGATCTGCTCCTGCTGCTGCACGAGGGTCCGGAGCGACGGCGCCAGGACGACGACGAACAGCACGATGATCGCGAGCATCAGCAGGCTGAAGCCGGAGAAGTGCAGCGAGCGGTACCAGGGCTGCGCGGAGGCGGCTCCCTCGGGCATCGCCACGGGGACGCGGCGGACTCGGGGCTTCTGGCTGGGCACCCGTCGACGATAACGCGGTGCCGGCGGTGCGCCACTCCGGCACGCGCGTGTGCCGGACCCTCTCAGGGACGGCAGCCGGCCGGGAGGCGCGCCCCGGGCCTCCCGTCGGCTCGCCTCCCGTCGGCTCGCCTCCCCGGGCTCCCGCGCCGAGACACGGCCGTGCCCCTGAGACGCCGCGGAGGCCGCGAGACGCCGCCGGGGTCCGCGGCGTCTCGGGCACGAGGCGGCGTCTCGGGCAGACGGAGGCGTCTCGGCCGGGAGGCACGACCCGCCTCCCGGGGTCGCATCGGCCCGACACGGCGGAACGCCGCCCTCCCGGCGGGAGGACGGCGTTCCGGAGGTGCTGGTTACAGCGAAGCCGAGCGCGGGAACGCCGAGCGGCCGGCGTAGACCGCGGCGTCGCCGAGCTCTTCCTCGATACGGAGGAGCTGGTTGTACTTCGCGACACGGTCCGAACGAGCCGGCGCACCGGTCTTGATCTGGCCGCCGTCGACCGCGACCGCGATGTCCGCGATGGTGGTGTCCTCGGTCTCACCGGAGCGGTGGGACAGGATCGCCGTCATGCCGTGGCGCTGCGCGAGCGAGACCGCGTCGAGGGTCTCGGTCAGCGTGCCGATCTGGTTCACCTTCACCAGGATCGAGTTGCCGGCCTTCTCGTCGATGCCACGCTGCAGGCGCTTCGGGTTCGTGACGTACAGGTCGTCGCCGACGATCTGCAGCTTCGAGCCGAGCTCGGCGGTCAGGTGGGTCCAGCCCTCCCAGTCGTCCTCGGCCAGCGGGTCCTCGATTGTGGCGAGCGGGTAGTCGCGCGCCAGGTCGACGAAGTACTGCGTGAACTCCTGGCTCGAGAGCTGCTTGCCCTCGAACGTGTACTTGCCGTCGTGGAAGAACTCGGTGCTGGCGACGTCGAGGCCCAGCGCGATGTCCTTGCCCGGGGTGAAGCCGGCCTTCTCGATCGCGGCGAGCAGGAAGTCGAGCGCCGCGCGGTTCGAGGCGAGCTCCGGGGCGAAGCCGCCCTCGTCACCGAGGCCGGTCGCCAGGCCCTGCTTCTTCAGCTCACCCTTGAGGGCGTGGTAGGTCTCGACACCCCAGCGGAGCGCTTCCGAGAAGGACTCGGCGCCGTAGGGCACCAGGAAGAACTCCTGGATGTCGACGTTGGTGTCCGCGTGGGCACCGCCGTTGACGACGTTCATGAGCGGGACCGGCAGCGTGTGCGCGTTCGGGCCACCGAGGTAGCGGAACAGCGGCAGGTCGACCGAGTCGGCCGCGGCACGGGCGACGGCGAGCGAGGCGCCGAGGATCGCGTTCGCGCCGAGGCGGGACTTGTTCTCGGTGCCGTCGAGCTCGATGAGCGCGGCGTCGACGAGTCGCTGGTCGGTGGCGTCGAAGCCCTCGAGCGCCGGGCCGATCTCGTCGAGCACGGCTTCGACGGCCTTGAGGACGCCCTTGCCGCCGTAGCGCGAGTCGTCGCCGTCACGCAGTTCGTACGCTTCGAAGGCGCCGGTGGAGGCACCGGAGGGGACGAGCGCGCGCGAGACGACGCCGTCATCCAGGAGGACCTCGACCTCGACCGTCGGGTTGCCTCGGGAATCGAGGACTTCGCGTGCGCCTACGGCATCGATCACTGCCACTTGGTACTCCCTGTCGTTGGGTTGTTGTGGTTCACGGTCGATCCTAGCGACGCCGGTCTCGGACGACGGCGGCCTGTGGATGACCGGTGGGCGTCGATCAGGCGAGCGGCCGGAACGTGACGCCGTCGAGCGTCGTCGTGTCGGCGTCCACCGTGGCGAACGACCCGAAGCCCTGCTCCACCAGGCCGGCGAGCAGGTTCTTCATGTTCTTCGTGCGCTTCTCGAGACGCACCCGGTGGTGCGACCCAAGGGCCTCGGTCTTGAGGGCGGCGAGGCGCACCGGGTCGACGTCCTTGTCGTACACGAGCACGACGGCGTCGTCCGCGTCGGCGTCCGGCAGCGTGACCAGGTCGACGAGCCGTTCGAACCCGAGCGAGAACCCGACCGCTGGCACGTCCTGGCCCAGGAAGCGACCGATCATGCCGTCGTAGCGCCCGCCGCCGCCCAGGCTGTAACCGAAGTCCGGGTGCGCGACCTCGAAGATCGTGCCCGTGTAGTAGCCCATGCCGCGCACGAGCGTCGGGTCGAAGCGCAGGTCCACGCCCGGGAGGGCTGCCCGCAGACGCTCGAGGTCGGCGAACGCGTCGGCGTCCAGCCACGCGGCGCCGCGGACGCTGTCCCAGTCGGCGGACTCGAGCGCGCGGATGGTGTCCGCGAGTCCGGCGCCGTCGAGGTCCAGCGACTCGCCCAGCTCCTTCGCGACGCCGTCCGGCCCGATCTTGTCGAGCTTGTCGACGGTGATGAGGGCCCGGTCGGCCGCGGCCTGCTCCGTGATCCCCCACGAGGCGAGGAGCGCGAGCAGGATGCGGCGGTCGTTGATGCGGATCGAGGTCCCGGCGATGCCCAGGGCGTCGAGTGCCGCCGTGGTCGCGGTGATCAGTTCGATCTCGGCCAGCTGCCCCGGCTCTCCGAGGATGTCGATGTCGCACTGCACGAACTGGCGGTACCGGCCCTTCTGCGGCCGTTCAGCCCGCCAGACCGGCGCGATCTGCACGGCGCGGAAGACGGTGGGCAGCTCGGCGCGGTGTGACGCGTAGAAGCGGGCGAGCGGGACGGTCAGGTCGAACCGGAGGCCGAGGTCGGCGAGGTCCAGGGGTGCTCCGGCCCGCTGGAGGTCGTCGGTGGTCAGGCCGCGCTTCATCACCGCGAACGCGAGCTTCTCGTTGTCGCCGCCCAGTCCCGAGTGCAGCCGGGCGGCGTCCTCGAGCACGGGCGTCTCGATCTCGTCGAACCCGTGGCGTGCGTACACACCCCGGATGACCCCGAGCACGTGCTCGCGCCGGGACTTGTCCGCGGGGAGGTGGTCTCGCATGCCCCGGGGGGCCGTCACGGTCGTCGCCATGCCGTCGATTGTCGCAGAGCACGGAGCCCGGTTGCAGCCGAGTGGTGTCCGCTGATATGCTTCATCCAGAACCTCGGCCGATGGGTGCCTGATCCACTCGTCGGTCGTCAGCGGGGGCAAGTGCTGCAATCGCCCACGCGGTTCGAGCGGGATCCCCTGACGACGTTGCTCCCTGGCGACGTCTTCTCCCGCTCGCGGGCGTCCTCCTTTTTCGGGTTAGGAGGACGCCCGCTCCTCGTCACCCTGCTGTGTCTGCGCCTGCGGCTCCTGCCCGGCTGGCACCTCCGGCTCCTGCCCGGACGGTGCCTGCACCTCCGGCTCCTGCCCGGCCAGCGCCTGCTCCGCCTGGCGAGCCGCCGTTTCCAGCAGCGTCACCGCCGCCCGCAGGCTCGCGACCGGATCGACGCCCTGCTCGTGCACCACCGCCACCTCGGCGAGCATGCCCGCTCCCCAGGCCGCGTCGACGCGACTCCCGAACGGCTGCTGCGCGGTCGCACCGGCACCGCCCGTGTCCGACCCACCGACCTGCTCGACGACACTGCCGTCCGTCACGGAGGCCACCGCCGCGTGCAACTCGCCGCGCTCCTCCAGCCGTTCGAACAGCTTCACGGCACGCTCGAGTGGCGGCATCGCCCGCGGCACCCCCGCGTACACGCTGCTGCGTCCGGCCTTCTCCGCGGCCTTCGCGGCGCGCCAGACGCGGACGACGTCCTCGACCGTGTGCGCCTCCTCGTCGCCGAACACGTGCGGGTGGCGGCGCTGCATCTTCTCGCGGACACCGTCGGCGACGTCGTCGAGGTCGAACCGTCCCTCGTGCGCGGCGATCCCGGCGTGCAACACCACCTGGTACAGCACGTCGCCGAGCTCTTCACGCAGTTCGTCGGTGTCGTCGCCGTCGATGGCGTCGACCAGTTCGTAGGTCTCCTCCACGGCGTACCGGGCGAGGCTCGCGTGGGTCTGCTCGCGGTTCCAGACGCATCCGTGCTCCGGGTCGAGCAGGCGGTCCACGACGGCGACGAGTTCGTCAACGGATGTCATGACGCCATGCTGCCACCGTCCGCTCTGCACGGATCGAACACCAGGGTCCGTCCGGTACGGTGGTCGAGGCGTGTCGGGAAGTCTGGTCGACGATCCGTTCCCCGTACCCGATCGCCTCCGGAGACGCATGCCCTCCTTCGTCCGTTCCCCTCGTTTCAGCGCCATCGCGCTGCTGTCCGCCGCCGTCCTCGGCCTGGTCGTCGCGAACACCGCCCTCGGCCCCGGGCTCGAGCGAGGCCTCGACTGGCACACGCCGTGGGGAGCGATCGGCCTGGACCTGTCGATCGCGCACTGGGTCAGCGACGGTCTGCTCGCGGTCTTCTTCCTGCTCGTGGCCGTCGAGCTCAAGCACGAGCTGGTGGTGGGGGAGCTCGCGAACCCGAAGACCGCCGTGGTCCCCGCGATCGCGGCCGTCGGCGGCGTGCTCGTCCCCGCGCTGGTCTACCTGCTCGTCACGTCCGGCACGCAGTACACGCATGGCTGGCCGATCCCGACCGCGACGGACATCGCGTTCGCGCTCGGGGTCCTGGCGATGTTCGGCCGCGGACTGCCCTCGACGATCCGGGTGTTCCTCCTCGCCCTCGCCGTCCTCGACGACCTCATCGCGATCGTCATCATCGCCGTCGTCTTCGCGCACGGCACCGACTTCCTGGCACTCGGCGGTGCCGCGGTCCTGCTCGTGCTGTTCGCGGTGCTCGGCCGTCGTCTGCGCCCCGGTGGCCGTTCGCAGCCGTTCCTCATCGTCGCGATGGTCCTGATCGGCCTGGTCACCTGGTGGCTCGTGTACCACTCCGGCGTGCACGCCACGATCGCCGGAGTGGCGCTGGGGCTCGTCCTGCCCCGACGTCCGGGTGGCACCCTGCACGAGCACGTCGAGCCGTGGTCGAACGCGATCGTCCTGCCCGTGTTCGCGTTCGTCTCCGCCGCGGTGGTCATCCCCGCCGTCGGGATCGCCGAGCTCTCGCCGACCTTCTGGGGTGTCGTCCTCGCGCTGCCGGTCGGCAAGGTCATCGGCATCACGCTCTTCGGCACGATCGCCGGTCGGGTCTTCCGCGGCCCCGGCCGGTCGGCGCTGTCGTTCGGCTCGGTGATGACCGTCGGGGTGCTCGGCGGCATCGGGTTCACCGTGTCGCTGCTCATGAACGAGCTGGCGTTCGCCGCGAACCAGGAGATCGTCGACGAGGGCGTCCTCGCCGTGCTCGTCGGGTCCGGGATCGCGATGGTCGCCTCCGCGATCGTCGTCTCGGTCCGCGCCCGCCGCTACCGCCAGCGTCGCGAGCTCTCCGAAGCCGAAGCCACCGAGTAGCAGGACCGCTGTCGGACGGGAGGCCCGTGGCGGATCCACCACGGGCCTCCCGTCCGACAGGGGGACCGACGGCCGAACGATCAGACGAGTCAGACGGTCGACGCCTCTTCGCGCGCCGGCGCCCCGTAGACGGCGGTGAGGATGCTCTCCACCCAGCCGATGAGGGCGTCGTCCGGCAGGGTCTCGCCGTGCGGCTTCGGCACCGGGATGCTCGCGGCGTCCTGCTGCGGGAACCAGCGCGCTCCCGGGAACATCCGCTTCAGGCGCACCTGCGCGGAGTCCGCCAGTTCCTTGCCGGCGACCCGCAGGTTGGAGCCCATCACGACGACGTCGGACAGGCCGACCTGCTGCGCCATCCGGCGGAGACGGGAGACCTCGATGAGGGTGAGGACGGCCTGCGGCGGTGTGCCGTAGCGGTCGGTGAGCTCGTCGAGGACCATGTCGATCGCCTCGGCCTGGGCGGCCGGAGCCGACGCAGCCGAGAGCTTCTGGTACGCCTCGAGGCGCAGGCGCTCGGACTCGACGTAGTCGTCCGGGATGTGTGCGTCGACCGGGATCTCGAGCCGGAGCTCGGTCTGCCCCTCGGCGACGTCACCGCGGAACTGCGACACCGCCTCGCCGATCATCCGCAGGTACAGGTCGAAGCCGACACCCGCGATGTGCCCGGACTGTTCGCCGCCGAGCAGGTTGCCGGCACCGCGGATCTCGAGGTCCTTCATCGCGACCTGCATGCCCGCGCCGAGCTCGTTGTTCGCCGCGATGGTCTCGAGCCGGTCCTGGGCGGTGTCGGACAGCGGCTTGTCGGCGTCGTAGAGGAAGTACGCGTACCCGCGCTCGCGCCCACGACCGACACGGCCGCGGAGCTGGTGCAACTGCGACAAGCCGTACTTGTCGGCCTTGTCGATGATGAGCGTGTTCGCGTTCGCGATGTCCAGGCCGGTCTCGATGATCGTCGTCGACACCAGGACGTCGAAGCGGCGCTCCCAGAAGTCGACCATGACCTGCTCGAGGGCCTGCTCGCCCATCTGCCCGTGCGCGACGGCGATGCGGGCATCCGGCAGGATCTCGGCGAGGTGCGACGCGACCGACTGGATGTCCTTCACGCGGTTGTGCACGTAGAACACCTGCCCCTCCCGGAGCATCTCGCGCTTGATCGCCGCAGCGATCTGCAGGTCCGACTGCGGACCGACGAACGTCAGGATCGGGTGGCGGTCCTCCGGCGGCGTCGCGAGCGTCGACATCTCGCGGATGCCGGTCACCGCCATCTCGAGCGAGCGCGGGATCGGCGTGGCGGACATCGCCAGCACGTCCACGTTCGTCTTGAGCTTCTTGAGCTGGTCCTTGTGCTCGACGCCGAACCGTTGCTCCTCGTCGATGATGACGAGGCCGACGTCCTTGAACTGCACGTTCTGCGACAGGATCCGGTGGGTCCCGATCACGATGTCCACCGTGCCGTCGGCCAGACCGGCGAGCGTCTCCTTGGACTCCTTCTCGGTCTGGAACCGGCTGAGCGCGCGGAGGTTGACCGGGAACCCGGCGAAGCGCTCCTGGAACGTCTCCATGTGCTGGCGGACGAGCAGCGTCGTGGGCACGAGGACGGCGACCTGCTTGCCGTCCTGCACGGCCTTGAACGCGGCCCGGATCGCGACCTCGGTCTTGCCGTAGCCGACGTCACCGGAGAGCAGCCGGTCCATCGGGATCGGGCTCTCCATGTCGCGCTTGATCTCGTCGATGGTCGTCAGCTGGTCGGCGGTCTCCGCGAACGGGAACGCCTCTTCCAGCTCGCGCTGCCAGGGGGTGTCCGGGCCGAACGCGTGCCCCTTCGACGCCATGCGCGCCGAGTACAGCTTCACGAGGTCGACCGCGATGTCCCGGACGGCCTTGCGTGCCTTCGACTTCGCCGCGGACCAGTCCGAACCGCCCATCTTGGACAGGGTCGGGTTCTCGCCGCCGACGTACCGGGAGAGCTGGTCGAGCTGGTCCGTCGGCACGAAGAGCTTGTCACCGGGGTAGTTGCGCTTCGACGGTGCGTACTCGAGCACCAGGTACTCGCGCTGCTGCTTCACGGCGTTGCGGCCGCCGGAGCTGACCTCTCGGCTGACGAGCTCGACGAACTTGCCGATGCCGTGCGTCGCGTGCACGACGACGTCGCCCGGCTTGAGCTGCAGCGGGTCGACGACGTTCTTGCGGCGGCTCGCGAGCTTCTTCACGGTTCGGGCGCCCTGCTGGACGCTGCGGCCGTAGAACTCGGCCTCGCTGAACAGCGCGATCCGCGGGTCGGCGACGGAGAACCCGTGCTCGACGCTGGCGGTCGTCACGATCGCGACACCCGGCTGCGGCGGCCCGACCAGCGCTTCGGCCCGTGCCGCGACACCGGCCTCCGCCAGGACCTGGACCGCCCGCTCGACGAGCCCCTGGCCCTGCGCGGTCACCACGACGGCCCACTGGTCGTCGGTGAGCGCCTTGACGTGCGCGACGGCACCGTCTGCGCTGCCCGCGAAGCTCGGGACCGAGTCGCCTGGGACGCGGATGTACTCCCCCGCCTCGGCGACGGCGTCGGAGTCGGTGATCGGTTCGTCGGCACCGGAGTCGAACGGCGACACCGTCCACCAGGTCCGCTGGCCTCGGGTGTTCTTGAGCTGCTGGACCGTCATGAAGTTGCCGGAGTCGAGGTCGATCGGCGCCTGGGCACCCGCGACCGCGGCGCTCCAGGCTGCCTGCAGGAACTCCTGGTTGGTCTCGGCCAGGCTGTGCGCACGCCCGCTGACCCGCTCGGGCGAGAACACCGCGATCGTCGCCGCGTCGGGCAGGTAGTGCGTGACCGGCACGAGCTTCCGGACGAGTGCGGGTGCGAGGGACTCCATGCCCTCCACCGGGATCCCCTCGGACACCTTCGCGAGCATCTGGGACAGGTTGGGGAACTCGTGCAGCATCTCGCGTGCCCGCTGCCGGACGTCCTCGCTCAGCAGCAGTTCGCGGGAGGCGGTGAGCTCGACCGAGCCGAGGTCGTCCTCCGTCGAACGCTGGTCGGCCACCGAGAAGGCCTTGACACCGTCGATCTCGTCGCCGAAGAAGTCGACGCGCACCGGGTGGTCGGCGGTCGGCGGGAAGACGTCGAGGATGCCACCGCGGACGGCGAACTCGCCACGGCGGGTGACGAGGTCGACGCGGGCGTACGCCAGGTCGACGAGCTGCGACGCGAGTCGGCTGAGGTCGTTGCCCCGCGACCCGGTGTGCAGGACGACCGGGGCGAGTTCGGTGAGGTTGTCGGCGATCGGCTGCAGCGCGGCCCGGACGCTGGCGACGACGACGGTCGTGCGACGCTCGTCGGTGGGTGTGTCCTGCCAGCGCTGCAGTGCGCGGAGCGTGGCGATGCGGGTGCCGACGGTCTGCGGGCTGGGGCTGAGGCGCTCGTGCGGCAGGGTCTCCCACGCCGGGAACTCGAGCACGTCGGCATCCGGGATCGTGCAGCTCAGGGCGTCACGGACCGCTTCGGCTTCACGACCGGTGGCGGTGATGACGAAGGCGCACTGGGGTCCGCTCCGAGCGGCCAGCAGGGCGGCGAACAGCGGCACGCGGAGCCCGTCGACGACCGAGAAGTCGGCGTCGCGAGGAGCGGCACGGAGCGCACGATCGAAGGAGGAGGCGCGCGAGAGCGCAGGGATGAGGCCCGAGATCGTCACTCACACGATGGTACCGGGGGCCCCCGACAGCCGTCGCCCCGTGCGCGACGGGCGAACAGGAGGCGACTGGCGGAGTCGGGACGGGCCTCCCGGCCGGTCCGGGGTCAGGAGCTGCCGGGCTCCAGGTCGTCCGGCGGGGTCGTCGGCTCGGCCTCGCGAGCCTGCCCGGCCGCACGGCGGCCGAGGAAGCGCGCAGTCCCGACGAGCGTGAGGCACACGACCGCGACGACGATGATCGCGCCCATCGCGAGCGGGCTCGTCGCGAACACGACCGCGGTCGTCATGCCGGAGCGTGGAAGCGCTGCTGGGCCGCGAGCAGGCCGTCGGACACGATCGCCTCCACCGCGTCAGCGGCGTCGGCCAGCAGGTTCGGCAGCAGCTTCTTCTCGGCCGCGGAGAAGTCACGCAGCACGTAGTCCGCCGGGTCCTGACGCCCGGGGGGACGGCCGATGCCGACTCGCACGCGTGCGAACTCGTTCGTGTCCGTCGCCTTGATGACGTCGCGGATGCCGTTGTGCCCGCCGTGGCCGCCGTTGCCCTTGAGGCGCACGGTGTCGAAGGGCAGGTCGAGCTCGTCGTGCACCAGGATCAGGTCCGCGGGCGAGACGCTGTAGAAGCCGAGGACGGCCGAGACGGGGCCCCCAGAGGTGTTCATGAACGACCCGGGCTTCGCGAGGACGAGCTTCGGGCCTCCCGGCACCAGGCGCCCCTCGGCGACCTGGTTCGGGGTCTTGTGCTTCTTGAACGTGGCGCCCATCCGGGCGGCCAGTTCGTCGAGGACCATCTGGCCGACGTTGTGGCGGTTGCCCGAGTAGTCGGGCCCGGGGTTCCCGAGCCCGACCACCACGAACGTGGTGCCCGTCATGAGCACGTCGCCATCAGCGTCGACCAGATGCCTGCGAAGGGGTGTTACTCGGAGACCGGCTCGGAGCCGCCCTCGGCACCGGCTTCGGCGCCGGCCTCGGCCGAGGCCTCGTCTGCGGCGTCGTCGTCTGCGGTGCCACGCGGGGTGACGATCGCGACGACCAGCGCCTCGGCGTCGGTCTCGAGCTCGGCACCCTCGGGGAGTTCGAGCTGGGCGGCGTGGATCTGCACGCCGTCCTCGAGGCCCTCGACGTTGACGGTGACGTGCTCGGGGATGTCCGTCGCGAGGACGAGCAGCGAGACGGTGTTGAGGTCCTGCACGTGGATGGTGCCCGAGAAGGACTCGCCCTCGATGACCACGGGGACGTCGACGGTGACCTTCTCGCCACGGCGCAGGACGACGAGGTCGATGTGCTCGATGATCTGGCGCACCGGGTCACGCTGGACGTCCTTGACGAGGGCGAGCTGGGCCGCACCCTCGATGTCGAGGTCGACGACCGCGTTGGCGGTACGGACGAGCAGCATCGTCTCGTGGCCCGGCAGGCTGATGTGCTGCGGCTCGGTACCGTGGCCGTAGACGACGGCGGGGATCTTGTCGGCAGCGCGGAGCTTGCGGGCCGCACCCTTGCCGAACTTGGTGCGGACTTCCGCCGCGAGCTTGGTGTAGTCAGCCATGATGCCTCCTGGTGTCGGGGGACGACGCCGGAGTGCCGGCATCGGGGGGTCTGTGGTGTTGCAACTCGAACGCGTGCACGCGTGAGGAACGGTCCCAGAGTCTGGCCGGGTCTCCCACTGCGTCGATCACGGCCGCGCGTACGCGGCCCTCGCCGAAGTCCTGCGCAAGCCTACCAGTACCAGCCCGGGCGTGTCGCACCGTGCGGCGCCAGGGCGTCCGGACGGGAGGCCCGACAGCGGTCGTCCGTGTGCCTCCCGTCCGAGCGCCCGGGCCGGCGGCAGCTCCCCCCACGTGCAGCTGCCGACGGCCCGACGCGTCCCGCGGCGAGCAGCGGAGGTCAGCGGACGCCCGCCGGCGCCTTCGGAGCGAGCCGGCGGATCGTCTCCTCCACCCGCCTGTCCACGGTCGCCTGGTCCCGGGAACCCGCCGCGAGCACCGCTGCGTCGGACGCCGTCACCCGGAGCAGCCGCCGCCACTCCGCGTCGTACAGGGCTTGCCGGTAGCCGGTGGACTCCTGGCAGGCCACGTCCTGCTCCGCGAGCCGGACTTCGGCGCGTGGAACGTCCTCGTCGTCCAGGTCCGTCACCCGGTCGACGGCGCGCATCGACGCGGTCGGCAACCCCGACGGGTCGGCCGGCAGACCCCCGGCCACCGGACCGACGGCGGCGTCCGCGAGGCAGGACCGCCAATCGGCAGCCGCGGCGACGACGGACGGGTCCGACCGCGCCGCCACTGCTGCCAGGTAGGTGAGCCGCTTCGCGACCTGCGCGGCCGCGTCCTTCGACCCGTCGTCCCCTGTGCCGAGCGTCGACCGCGCCTCCCGGATGCACCGTTCGGAGGTCCCCGGAGGGAGGGCGTCGAACGCAGCGTTGCGCTCCGTGGAGGAGCCCCACCGCCGGAAGCCCTCGTTGTTCGCGCCGGCGAGGGACGGACCGCGGTACCCCCGCGCGGAGGCCTCGTCGGCGGTCAGCGGTCGGGTCTCGGCGAGGGACGGCGACGTGTTGCCCCTGGCGGCGGTCTCCTGCGCGGCGTCCTCGGCGCGGAGGCCCGTGATCGTCGCCCACGGGGGCGGATCGTCGATCCCGGCAGCTCGGAGGCACGGCTGTTCGACGAGGTCCTCGGCGTACGAGGCTGGTCCCCACGCGAGCACGTACCCGTCGAGGGGCATCGTCCATGCGGCGACGTCCTTCGTGGTCGTCGGTCGGACGGCGTGGTCGACGGGCTCCGGCAGGCCGTGCAGGACGGCTCCGCCGAGACCGGCCACGACGAGGACGAGGGTGCCGGTCTTCGCGGCCCGTTCGGTGATGCGCATGGTTCCCCCTAGGCGCGGACGAGGCCGCGTTCGTGTGCGGTGATGACGACCTGGATCCGGTTCCGCAGCCCGAGCTTGGTGAGCACCGACCGGACGTGGGTCTTGACCGTGGCCTCGCTGAGGAACACGGACGCGGCGATCTCCTGGTTGCTGAGCCCCTTGGCCACGAGCAGGAACACCTCGCGCTCACGAGCCGTGAGCGCGTCGAGGACCTCGTCCCGCCGCTCGGACTCGACGAGGGTGCCCTGGGCGCGGAGGAGGTCGAGCGCCTCGGTCTCCGTGGGTGCCGGTCGTCCCTCGTGCACGTCACGGATCGTGGCCGTGACGACCTCGGGTAACGCGTCCTTCGTCAGGAACGCCGCCGCTCCGGCACGCAGCGCGGCGAGGACCGCGTCGTCGCGCCGGATCGTCGTGAGGGCGACGACCCGCGGCCGGTCGTCACCCTGCTCGGCGAGGCGCACCATCGTCTCGATGCCGTTGAGGACCGGCATCCGGAGGTCGAGGAGCAGCACGTCCGGCCGCTCTGTCGCGCAGAGCGCGAGCGCCTCGGCGCCGTCGGCTGCCGTCCCGACGCACGTCATGTCGTCCTGGGCATCGACGAGCATCCGCATGCCCGAGGCGAACAGCCGCTGGTCGTCGACGACGGCGACGCGGATCGCCGTCACCGGGACGCTCCCGTGGCGCTCGTCCCGCCGGGTCCGGTCGCGTCGACCGCTCCGGCTCCGACGACCACCGGGAGGCCCGTGCTCGCGTCCGTCCCGAACGGTACCGTCGATCCGCCGACCGTCGGCAACCACGCGGTCACGACGTACTCGTGTTCCTCGTCCCCGACCCCGGCGCGCAGCCAACCGTCGACCAGCCGTGCGCGCTCCCGCATCCCCGACACCCCGGACCCCGGGCCGTCGAGCGCGACGAGCGGACTGCTGCCGGTGGAGTTCACGACGACCCCGAGCCCCGGCCCGCGCCAGTCCAGCACCACCCGCACGGCCGCCGTCCGGCCCTGGTGCTTCAGCACGTTCGTCAGGCTCTCCTGCACGATCCGGTGCACCGCTCCCCCGGCTTCGGCCCCGATCGGCCGTGGGTCCCCGTACTGCTCGAACACGGCCTGCATGCCGAGCTCCCGCATGTCCTCGACCAGGTGCGGGACGTCTGCCAGGCCGTGTCGGGCCTCCTGGCCCGTGCCCTGGATCCGCTCGACGAGGGCGCGGACGTCCCCGAGGGCGGTGCGGCTCACCTCGGCGATGTCCTGCAGCGCCGTGGCGGCTGGTCCGTCCCGGAGCGTGAGCGCCGCGGCACCCTGCGCCTGCGAGACGACCACGGCGAGGGAGTGCGCCAAGGAGTCGTGCACGTCCCGCGCGATGCGGGCACGCTCCTGCTCGGCGCGGAGCTCGGCGCTGGCGACCTCGGTCTCCTGCTCGGCCTCGACGACGCGGACCCGGGCGAGCCCGACGCGCCAGGTCGCACCGACCGCCACGCCGATGGCCCACGCGATGCCGCTCGCACCGGCGATCGCGAGGGCGAGGAACGCCAGGTCGGACCGTGTCCCGGAGAGCGAACCGGTCCACGCGCCCCAGACGTCCTGGTCGGCGACGGTGGGGACGACCATCGCCCAGGCCGCTGCGGAACTCGCGAGGCCGAGCGCCGGGATCGCGAGCCAGCGGAGCAGTCCGGACCGACCGGCACCGATGATGCCGACGACGATCGCGATGGCGAGGTACTCGGGCCAGGTCGTGCTCGTCGGACGGTCGAGCAGCCGGAGCGCCTGCAGGACGGGGACGACGACGACCAGACCGAGGCTCGTCGACGGCATCCAACTCGCGAGGCCGATGGTGACCGCGAAGGCCGACACCACGAGGACGTGCCCGATCAGGTCCGCGCGACCGGCCTCGGCGACGATCCACAGTGCGAGGTACACCGCACCGGCCACCGGCGCCACGAGGTGCCGGGCCCACCGGCGGAGGAAGAGGAGCATGGCGCCGAGCGTAGGGCGGGGGTCACGGCCGGAGCGAGCGGAGACAGCCGCTTTCATCCGAGTGGATGAGGGACCGGTCAGGAGCCCGCGCGGCGGTGCCGACGGGCGGCGACGAGGGCCTCCCGGGCTCTGTCGCTCGCGGCCTCGGCGTCGTCGCGCTCCTGGCCGAGCCGGTCGGCCTCTGCGTCCAGGTCGGCGCGCTCGTGGTCGAGGGCACTGAGCTGCCGCTCGAGGTCGCGACGGCGGCGGTCGAGGTCGGTGCGGCGGTCCTCCACGTCCTCGAGGGCGGACTCCGCCTGGTCGAGGGCGGCATCGGCGTCGCGGGAGGCACGCCGTGCTGCCGCCTCGGCCTGGCGCGCAGCGCGGCGGTCGGCTGCGGGGTCGCGCTGGTCCTCGTCGGCGGCCGGGCTCTTCCGGGCGTCCGGGGCGTCCGGCTCCTCGGAGGTGTCCGGTTCGCCAGGGGCGTCCGTCTCGTCGGGCTTCTCCGCTTCGCCAGGGGTCTGCGGTTCGTCGGCGGTCTGCGGTTCGTCAGGGGTCGCCGGGACGTCCTCTGCGGGACCGGACTCGCGGGACCGGCGTGCACCGCGCCTCCCGGCCGTGATCGGGATCGGTGGGGCATCACTGCCGGACCAGGCGTCGGGGACGGCGTCCGGGACGGCGAGCGCATCCGTCAGGTCGACGTCCTCGAAGCCGACGCTCTCGAGGGGCCGGAGGAGGAGTCCCGACCGGATGGCCGCGCCGGCGTGCGGGTCGGCCATGCCCGCCTCGATGGTCGCCCGGACCTGGTCGAGCACCGCGGGCGTCGCCGGGTGACCGGCCGCCGCCGCGCGGTCGGCTCCGGTGTCGGCGAGCGCCGCCACGACCTCGGACCGCTGCTTCCGAAGCGTCGCGATCTGCTGCGGATCGGCGGAGGCCTGGGCCTGTCGGAGGGCAGGGCCGAGGTCGACGGCGTCGTCGAGCGCGTTCTCGGAGGCGAGCAGGTCGACGATCCACGCGGCCGGTGTGGGCTTCCTGAGCTTCCCGATCGCGGCCGCCAGCTCCCGGTCGTCCGTGCGGACAGCTCGTTGGCGGGTCGTCCGGTCGGCCACGAAGTCACCCGGGGCGGTGCGCAGCAACTCGCGGGCGATGTCGGCGAGCGCTGCGGAGTCCACGCCACCACTCTGCCCGTCGCCCACGGTGGGACGCCCGGGAACGGCTCACCAGTCGTGGACGGTGCCGTCGGCCAGTCGGTTGAAGGGCAGGTAGGCCTGCTCGTACGGGTACTTCCCGGCCTCGTCGACGTCGAGCGAGACGCCGATGCCGGGCTCGTCACCCGGGTGCAGTAACCCGTCCGTGAAGGTGAACGTCTGTCGGAACACCCGGTTCGTGCGGTCCCCGTGCTGCATGTACTCCTGGATGCCGAAGTTGTGGATCGCGAGCCCGAGGTGCATCTGGGCGGCCATGCCCACCGGGGAGATGTCGGTCGGCCCGTGGAACCCGGACTTCACCTGGTACATCGCGGCGTAGTCCATCGTCTTCCGCAGCGGCGTGATGCCGCCCATGTGCGTCACGGCACCGCGGACGTAGTCGATGAGCTGGTCGCGGATGAGGTCCTTGAAGTCCCAGACGGTGTTGAAGACCTCGCCGATCGCGAGCGGCGTCGTGGTGTGCTGCCGGACGAGCCGCAGCGCCTCCTGGTTCTCGGCGGGTGTGCAGTCCTCGAGCCAGAACAGGTCGTACGGCTCGAGGGACTTCCCGAGCTTCGCTGCCTGGATCGGGGTCATCCGGTGGTGCCCGTCGTGCAGGAGCGGCAGTTCCGGGCCGAACTCGTTGCGGACGGCCTCGAACACGGTCGGCAGGTGCCGGAGGTAGGCGCGGGTGTCCCAGTCCTCCATCGCCGGGAACGAGCCGCGCTGTGCCGGCTCGAAGTCGTAGCGGACGCCGGTGTTGCCCTCGGTCGTCCGGTTCGAGGCGATGCCGTAGATCGACTCCAACCCGGGCACGCCGGTCTGGACGCGGATCGACCGGTAGCCCTCGGCCTGGTGCTCGCGGATCGAGTCGAACAGCTCCGGGAGCTCCTTGCCGGAGGCGTGCCCGTACGCCATCAGCCCCGTGCGGGACGCCCCGCCGAGCAGCTGGTAGAGCGGCATTCCGGCGACCTTGGCCTTGATGTCCCAGAGCGCCATGTCGACGGCGGCGATCGCGGCCATCGTCACCGGGCCGCGGCGCCAGTACGACGAGCGGTAGAGGAACTGCCAGGCGTCCTCGATGCGGCTGGCGTCTCGGCCGATCAGCAGCGGCACGACGTGCTCGGACAGGTACGCGGCGACGGCGAGTTCGCGGCCGTTCAGGGTGGCGTCGCCGAGGCCGATGACGCCGTCGGCGGTGGTGAGCTTGAGGGTGACGAAGTTGCGGTCCGGGCTGGTGACGATGACCTCGGCGCGGTCGAGCAGCTGGCCGCGGTCCGTGCTCGCCCAGGTGTCCGGCCTGGAGGCTGGGCCTCCGCCGTCAGGTCGGGCATCGGTCGCACCGGGGGTCGGGTTCGCGGGATCGGTCACGGCGTTGTTCCTCCTCGAGGTGGGCGCGGCGGCCCTCCGCGGCGGTGCGGGTGCGTCCGACGTCCACGTGTCGAGCCTGGCACCGGCGGCGGCCGCCTGTCCACGGTCGGCGACCCGGCTCAGGCGTGACGGACGGCGGGTGTCAGGTGTCTGATGATGCTCGGACGTCGTCGAGCAGTGGTATCGATCCGGTGTTCCTGGTCATCCCGTCCACCCGGGGGTGACGAGGCCGGTCTCGTAGGCGAAGACCACGAGTTGGGCGCGGTCGCGAGCGCCGAGCTTGATCATCGCGCGGGAGACGTGGGTCTTCGTCGTGGCCGGGCTGACGAAGAGGCGCTCGGCGATCTCGGCGTTCGTGAGTCCGCTCGCGACCAGGCGCATGACCTGGCGTTCGCGGTCGGTCAGGGCGTCGAGCTCGGGAGCGAGCGCCACCGGCTTCGCGTGCGCTGCGTACGCCTCGACCAGGGAACGGGTGGGTCCGGGCGACAGCAACGACTCCCCCGCGACCACGGTGCGGATCGCCCGGAGGAGTTCGGCGGGCTCGGTGTCCTTGACGAGGAACCCGGCAGCACCACCGCGGATCGCCTCGAACACGGTGTCGTCCTCCTCGAAGGTCGTGAGGACCACCACGTGCACCGCGGCGAGCGCCGGGTCCGCGGAGATCCGCCGCGTCGCCGTGAGGCCGTCGGTCCCCGGCATGCGGATGTCCATGAGCACGACGTCGGGCAGCTCCCTCGCGGCGACCGTGACGGCACCGTCACCGTCCGACGCTTCACCGACGACCTGCATCCCGGGCTCGGCGGAGACGAGTGCGCGGAGCCCGGCCCGGATGAGGCTCTGGTCGTCCACCAACACCACCCGGATCGGGTCGGGCGTGGTGGTGGTCGAGGGCGTGGTCATCCGTCGCTCTCCTTCTGCACGGTCACGGTGCGTGCGGGTTCGCCGATGGGCAGGCGCGCGCGGACCGACCAACCGTCGTCACGTGTCGGTCCGACGGCGAGGGTGCCGCCGACGGCCGCAGCCCGCTCGTGCATCCCGACGAGGCCGTTGCCCTGACGGCTGCCGCTGCTGCGGTCCACCCGCTCGGCGTCGCTGTCCGGGCCCGCCGCACGAGCGAGGGCAGACGACGGGCGGTGCCCACGGTGCGCCTCCTCGGTCCGCGGAGCACCGGCGACGGTCGAGACGGACGACGGGACGTCGGTCACCGTGATGTCGACGACCTCGGCACCGACGTCGACCACGACCGTGGCGCGGTGGTCGGCGGCGTGCTTCATGACGTTCGTGACCGACTCCTGCACGATGCGGAACGCGTTGCGCGAGACGACGCCGGCGACGGCGTCCACCGGGCCCTCGAGGTGCAGCTCCACGTCCACTCCGGCTGCGCGGGCGCGGTCCACCAGGTCGGGGACGCGGTCGAGGCCGGCGACCGGGGCCCGGTCGGAGGTGCCGGACGGCGCGTCGACGGCTCGCAGCACGCCGAGGATCGTCCGGAGTTCCACGAGCGCCTGCTTGCTGGAGTCGCGGATGTTCAGCAACGACTCCCGCGTCTGCTCGGGCAGTTCCGCCCCGAGGTGCAGGGCCACCCCCGCCTGCAGGTTGATGAGCGACATGCTGTGGGCGACCGAGTCGTGGAGTTCCCGGGCGATGCGGACCCGCTCGGCACCGGCGCGCTGCTGCTCCACCGCGAGTCGGGCACGACGGACGTCGGCGGCGCGAGCCACGCGTACCCGGACGAGCTCGGTGACGGCGATGGTGACCGTCAGCCACGCCAGGCAGAGCGTCATCGTGGTGACGGTCGGGAAGGGCGCGCGACCGGTCAGGGTGTCCGCCGAGGGCAGGACGACCGTCGCGACCGCGGCCGCGATGTAGGTGGGGACCCGGTGGCCGCGGAACCAGGCGTTCGCGAGCGCCATGGTCAGCGCCGCGACGAACGGTCCACGCGGACTGACGACCAGGGCGTAGCCGATCGTCGTGCCGAGGGTCAGGGCCAGGACCACGACCGGCCACCGCCACCGGAAGGGCAGGACGACGATCCCGCCCACGAGCAGCACCCATGCCAGGGGCCCGAGGAACACCGGGTCGACGCCGTCACCCAGGCGTTGTGTCCACGGTGGGCCACCACCACCGACGGCACCGGGACCGGGACCGACCCCGGCTGCCCACCGGGTGGCGACGACGGTCCCGAGGATCTGCACGAGCGCCACCGGCAACACCCGTCCCACGCGGGCGAACCGGTGTCCACCCACCGGGCGGGTGTCGGAGCGCGTGTCGGTGGTCATGCAGCGAGCCTACGGTCGGCCCTCGCTCAGGACATCGCGCACCGGGAGGGCCTGTGGACTACGCCCGACGGAGTACTCACCTGTGGAGGAACGGGCGCGGGTGGGCCGGCGGGAGCAGGTCGGAGTGGGCTCTCCTGGCGGACGCGGGTGGCGCCCCCCGGCCGACAGCCTTGTCATGTCGCGACCGCGGCACCACAACCGACCTCGGAGGTCCCCATGCTCACCACACTCGCTGCCACCGCTCCGTACTGGCACGGCGGGATGCCGTCCCACGGATTCCCCGTGTTCCCGGTGATCCTGCTCCTGCTCGTCATCGGGGCTCTCGTCTTCGGAGTCCTGCGCCGTGGTGCCGGACGGGCGATCGCCGACGCACGATCGGTGCTCGCCGACCGCTTCGCCCGCGGCGAGATCGACGCCGAGGAGTACCGCGCCCGTCGATCGGAACTCAACAGGAAGTAGGCCCGACACCCGTTCAGGCCGTCCTGCGCGGGATGCTCAGGGCAGGACGGCGAGGATCGCCGCCACCGTCTCGTCCACCGATCCGCTGATCGGGACCGCGGCCGAGGCCTCGTCCGGACCGGGACGCTCGAGCGTGGCGAACTGCGAGTCGAGCAACGAGTTCGGCATGTACTCGTGGTGCCGGTGGCTCTGCCGCTCGGCGATGAGCTCACGCGAGCCGTCGAGGAACGCGATGAACAGGTCCGGGGCGTCCTCGCGCAGGCGGTCGCGGTAAGCGCGCTTCAACGCCGAGTTCGCCATGACGCACCGGGAGCCCGACTGCTGCACGTCGGCGATGCGTGCGGAGCAGGCGTCGAGCCAGGGGCGTCGGTCCTCGTCGGTGAGGGGGATGCCGGCGTGCATCTTGTCCTTGTTCGCCTGCGGGTGCAGCCCGTCCGCGTCGACGAACTCCGCCGCCTGCCCCCGATTGACGAGTGCACGAGTCAGCGCCTCACCCACCGTCGACTTGCCGGATCCGGAGACCCCCATCACGAGCACGGGCTGGAGGACGGTCGCATCGGCCATTCCTCCACACTACGAACAGGGGGTCTCGTGATCCACAGCATGCGGAAGACCTGGGTGAGCACACGTGGCCCTGCATAGGTTGGCCATGGCCGTCCAGACACGAAGGAGTCGACGTGGCAGAGAACAACGACAAGGCGAACATCGGGGTCATCGGCCTCGCGGTGATGGGCTCGAACCTGGCGCGGAACCTCGCGTCGCGCGAAGGCAACACCGTCGCGGTCTACAACCGCACCTACGCCCGCACCGAAGAGCTCATGAACGAGCACGACGACATGGGCTTCATCGCGTCCGAGGACATCGACGGGTTCGTGGCGTCACTGTCGAAGCCGCGCACCGCGATCATCATGGTCCAGGCCGGCAAGGGCACTGACGCGGTGATCTCGCAACTCGCCGACCGGTTCGAGGAGGGCGACATCATCGTCGACGGCGGCAACGCCAACTTCCACGACACCATCCGCCGCGAGCACGACCTGAAGGAGAAGGGCCTCAACTTCGTCGGCACCGGCATCTCCGGCGGTGAAGAAGGCGCGCTGCACGGGCCGTCGATCATGCCCGGCGGCTCGGACGAGGCGTGGGAGACCCTCGGGCCGATCCTCAAGTCGATCGCCGCCGTGGCTGAGGGTGAACCCTGCGTCACGCACGTCGGCACCGACGGCGCGGGCCACTTCGTGAAGATGGTCCACAACGGCATCGAGTACGCCGACATGCAGCTCATCGCCGAGTCGTACGACCTGCTCCGCCGCGTCGGTGGCTACAGCGTCGACCAGCTCGTGCAGGTGTTCGACGAGTGGAACAAGGGCGACCTCGAGTCCTACCTGATCGAGATCACCGGAGAGGTCCTCAAGCAGCAGGACGCCGACACCGGCAAGCCGCTGGTGGACGTCATCCGTGATGCCGCCGGTTCGAAGGGCACGGGTGTGTGGACCGTGCAGAACGCGGTCGGCCTCGGCATCCCGGTGTCCGGCATCGGCGAAGCCGTGTTCGCCCGCGCGGTGTCCTCACGCGCGACGCAGCGCGCTGCGGTGCAGGAGTCGGTGCGGGAGCGCCCGTCGATCGCCGAGGTGCCCGACACCTTCGCCGATGACGTCCGCGCCGCGCTCTACGCCTCGAAGGTGGTGGCCTACGCGCAGGGGTTCGACCTCATCATCGCCGGGGCGAAGGAGTACGACTGGGACATCGCGCTCGGGGACATGGCGAAGATCTGGCGCGGCGGCTGCATCATCCGCGCCCAGTTCCTCAACCGCATCGTCGAGGCGTACGACAAGGACCCGGAGCTCGCGTCCCTGCTCGTCGACCCGTACTTCGCGAACGCCGTCGCCGAGGGCGAAGCCGCCTGGCGTCGCATCGTCGGCATCGCGGCTGCATCCGGGATCCCGGCACCCGGGTTCTCGTCGGCGCTGTCGTACTTCGACTCGTTGGCGTCGGAGCGCCTGCCCGCCGCCCTGATCCAGGGGCAGCGTGACTTCTTCGGAGCGCACACCTACCAGCGCACGGACAAGGACGGCACGTTCCACACGCTGTGGTCCGAGGACGGCCGCCCCGAGGTCGAGCAGGAGCCTTCGACGCACTGATCGCACCCGCTGCAGCCCGAGGGCCTCGTCGTCGACGGGGCCCTCGGTGCGTCCGGGGCAGCGCGGACCCGGCCCGCTCCTGGCCGAGCCGTGGTCGGCCGGCGGTGTCCAGCGAGCCGTGTTCGCCGTGTTCGCCGCGCCATGTGCGACTCAGGCGACGATGCGCTCGCGGGCCAGCCGGGCGAGCAACTCGTCCAGGCGGTCGCCGCGGCCGACCAGACGGTCGGACCCCGGGGCCGCACGGACGAAGAACGTCGCGACCGCCGTGGTGTCGTCCGGTCGGACGTAGTGCAGGACGATCGCCGGCGCGGTGCGTCGCCCGGCACCGGGGACCAGGACGTCCTCGACCCCGACGTGCACGACGCGGCTCCACCGGATGACGAGCAACCGGGTGGCGCGGCGTCCGTCGAGTTCCCACAGGGACGCCTCGGTCGCCCCGAACGCCCAGGTCACGTGCTGCGCGAGCGTGACCTCGGGGCGTGCAGCTTCCAGCGCGCCGCGCAGCTCCGGTGTGGCGGAGGCCGGCACCAGCCAGACGGTCGGGTCCACGCGCCGGACGGCCACTGCGAGCAGGTCGTCCGCTCGTCGCCGGGCGATGGCCCGCGCGCGGAGGACGGCGATGACGATGACCGTCACCCCGATCGCGACGGCGGCGACCTCGGCGATGCCGAACGCCGTCAGGTCCGCGTCCGGATCGGCGTTCACGACGATGATGCGCGCGGTCACCAGGGCTGCCCAGAGTCCGACGATCGCCCACCGCAAGGCCAGGAGCCGACGGTACGGCGACCAGCGCTCCCGGTCGCCGCGGGCACGACCAGGACCCGGAACACGGATCGGTCGCCTCGGCACGGTGACGATCCTGCCACGGCGACGGACTCCGTCGGCACGTCCATGGGTGAACGCTCCCCCAACCGGTGTCCGCACCCGGATCGCCCGTTCCCAGCGGCGCTGACCTAGCATCCGAGGGTGACCGAGCCTGACCCGCGCCTCCTCCCGCACCGTCGCTGGGCCGCCGCGCTCGTCGGGGTGATCGCCATGCTCGCATTCCTGGCCGTCGCGGAGCTCGGCGCGCTGCTGCTCGGCGGTGCCGGCAGTCCGCTCGTCGCCGTCGGTTCGGCGGTCATCGACCTCGCGCCCCGGGCCGCGAAGGACCTCATGGTGTCGCTGTTCGGCACCGGCGACAAGGTGGCACTGTTCGCATTGATGACGGTCATCCTGGTCGTCGTCACCGCCGGCGCCGGGGTCCTCGAGCGTCGCCGACCGCCGTACGGCGCCCTGGTCTTCGCCGCCGGCGGAGTGCTCGCCCTGCTCGCCGTCACCACCCGTTCCGGCAGCGGCACCTTCGACGGCGCACCCACCGTCCTCGGGGTGGCCGCGTCGATCATCGCCCTCCGACTCCTGCTGCAGCGCCTCCGCCGGTGGGAGGACGCCCGCGCCGTCCCGACCGCCGGTGCCGACCGCGCCGGCGGGGTCCAGCGTCGCTCGTTCATCGGCTGGGCGGTGACCACCGCAGCGGTCACGGCGGTGGTGGGGAGCGCCTCCCGGCTGGGGTCGGCGTCCCTGCAGGCCGCAGCCGCGGTCCGCCGAGCCGTGCGGTTGCCGACCCCGGCGACCACGGCGCCACCGGTGCCGAGCGGCGCGAGCCTCGACGTGACGGGCATCACGCCCTACGTCACGCCGAACGCCGACTTCTACCGGATCGACACCGCCCTCCGCGTGCCGTCGATCGACCCCGCCGACTGGTCGCTGAAGATCCACGGCGAGGTCGAGGAAGCGGTCGAGATCACCTGGGCAGAGTTGCTCGCCCTCCCCCTCGAAGAGCACATGGCCACGCTGAGTTGCGTCTCGAACGAGGTCGGCGGCGACCTGATCGGCAACGCGCTCTGGCTCGGCTACCCGATCCGGTCGCTTCTCGCCCGTGCCCGGCCGAAGCCGGGAGCCGACATGGTCCTCTCGCGGAGCATCGACGGGTTCACCGCCGGCACGCCGCTCGACGTGCTGCAGGACGCCGGGACGCAGGCGCTCGTCGCCGTCGGCATGAACGGATCGCCGCTGCCCGCCGAGCACGGGTTCCCGGCGCGACTCGTCGTCCCGGGACTGTTCGGGTACGTCTCGGCGACCAAGTGGGTGACCGAGCTCGAGGTGACGCGGTTCGCGAAGGCGCAGGGCTACTGGACGCCCCGCGGGTGGTCCGAGCGCGGGCCGGTGAAGCTCGAGTCGCGGATCGACACACCCGCCGACGGCACCTCCGTGAAGGTCGGTGACCGGGTCCCGATCGCCGGCGTCGCCTGGCAGCCGCACATCGGCGTGAAGGCCGTGCAGGTGAAGGTCGGGTCCGCCGGGTGGCAGGACGCCGAGCTCGCCGACTCCGTCTCGTCCGACACCTGGCGGCAGTGGGTCTACCGGTGGACGGCGGTCGCCGGGCAGCATGAGGTGCAGGTCCGCGCGGTCAGCGCCGAGGGCGAGGTGCAGACGAGCGTGCAGCGTCCGCCGGCACCGAACGGTGCGAGCGGCTGGCACGGGGTCACCATCTCCGCGTCCTGACGGGAGGCGCGGGTCCCCGCCGACGGGTCCGTACCGCCGTCGAGACGCCCCCGTCTCCTTCCGGCGGCGCAGGAGTCGCGCGACGCCGTCGACTTCGGCGGCGTCGCGGGGGTTCGGCGCCCTCTCGGGGGTACGGCGGCGTCTCGGGAAGTCGGCGGCGTTCCGGCCCGCAGTCGTCAGGCGGCGGGGAGGGTCGCGACCACGCAAGTGCCGTCGACCTCGTCGTCGCGGGCGAGTTCGGCCGCGAAGCCGGCCGCACGGAAGAGGCCCGCGGACACCGGCGCCTGCGCTCCCGACACCTCGATGACGACGGCCCCGCCGGGCCGCAGCCACGAAGCCGCACCGGCAGCGATCCGCCGGTGCACGTCGAGGCCGTCCGCGCCGCCGTCGAGGGCGACCCGGTGTTCGTGGTCCCGGGCCTCCGGCGGCATGGTGCCGATGGCGTCGGTCGGCACGTAGGGGGCGTTCACGGTGAGCACGTCGACCTGGCCGTGGAACCGGGTCGGCAGCGGTGCGAAGAGGTCACCCGTCACGACGATCCCCCGGTCGCCGAGGTTCTCCGCTGCCACGTCGGTGGCGTCCGGGTCGATGTCGGACGCGACGAGGTCGAGCGCGCCGATCCGTTCCAGCAGCGCCATGCCGATCGCGCCGGCACCGCAGCAGAGGTCGACGACGCGGTCGTACCGGTGCAGGCGTCGGGCGGCTTCGGTGACGACGACCCGGGTCCGAGCCCGCGGCACGAACACCCCGGGTGTCACGCGGACCCGGTGCCCGTCGAACGCCGCCCAGCCCAGGACGTACTCGAGCGGCTCCCCCGCGAGGCGCCGCTGCAGCAGCCCGCGGAGCCGGGTCGGGTCGCCGTCGCCGGCAGCGAGCAGCAGGTCGGCCTCGTCCTCGGCGAAGACGCTCCCCGCCGCGCGGAGTCGGGCGGCGAGGGCGTCCCGCGGAGTCAGTGCCACGGCTGCGTCGGAGGACTCAGGCGGCGCCGTCGAACATCGACGTCACCGAGCCGTCGTCGAAGACCTCGTGGATGGCGCGGGCGATGAGCGGTGCGATCGGCAGGACCTCGAGCTTGTCCCAACGCTTCTCGTGCGGGACCGGCAGCGTGTCCGTGACGACGACGCGGTCGATGAACTCGCTCTGCAGCAGCTCGGTCGCCGGGTCGGAGAACACCGCATGGGTGGCTGCGACGACGACGCCCTTGGCCCCGCTGGCCTTGAGGGCCTCGGCCGCCTTGGCGATGGTGCGGCCGGTGTCGATCAGGTCGTCGACGAGCAGGCACCAGCGACCGGAGACGTCACCGACGATCTCGTGCACGGAGACCTGGTTCGGGACGAGCGGGTCGCGACGCTTGTGGATGATCGCCAGCGGCGCCCCGAGCTTCTCCGACCAGATGTCGGCGACGCGCACGCGACCCATGTCGGGCGAGACGACGGTCAGCGTCTCGGGGTCGAGCATCTCGCGGAAGCGCTCGAGGAGCACCGGCATCGCGAACAGGTGGTCGACCGGGCCGTCGAAGAAGCCCTGGATCTGCGGGGCGTGCAGGTCCACACTCATGATGCGGTGCGCGCCGGCGGCCTTGAACAGGTCGGCGACCAGACGGGCCGAGATCGGCTCGCGGCCACGGCCCTTCTTGTCCTGCCGGGCGTACGGGTAGAACGGCGCGACGACCGTGATGCGCTTGGCGGAAGCACGCTTCAGGGCGTCGACCATGATGAGCTGCTCCATGAGCCACTCGTTGATCGGCGCGGTGTGCGACTGGATGACGAAGGCGTCGCAGCCGCGGACCGACTCGTCGAAGCGGGCGTAGAGCTCACCGTTGGCGAAGGTCCGGGCGTCGGTCGGGACGAGGTCGACACCGAGCTCTTCCGCGATCGACTTCGACAGTTCCGGGTGCGCTCGCCCTGCGACCAGGACGAGTCGCTTCTGGCCGGTTGTCTTGATTCCGGACACGTGTGGTGCTCACTCCCTGACCCCGTGGAGGGGCCGATCTGACCCGCCGGGGCCGATGTCCTGGGCTCCGGTCGGGGCCCACCGCTGACGGCCGCGGGGACCGTCGAAGGTGTCATTCGCCTCGCGCACGCCGAGCGGACTCGGCCGCCGGGGTACCGGGTCGGTTCTCCTCGACCCATCCCTCGGTGTTGCGCTGTGGGGCGTAGCTGATCGCGAGCGACCCGGCCGGCACGTCCTTGCGGACGGTCGTGCCTGCACCGGTGTACGCCCCGTCACCAATCCTAACCGGGGCGACGAACACGTTGTGCGACCCGGTCCGGACGTCGGAGCCGATGACGGTGCGGTGCTTGTGGACGCCGTCGTAGTTCGCCGTGATGGTGTTCGCGCCGATGTTGGAGTCCTCGCCGACCTCGGTGTCGCCGATGTAGGACAGGTGCGGCACCTTGCTGCCGCGGCCGATCACGGCGTTCTTCGTCTCGACGAAGGTCCCGATCTTGCCCCGCTCGCCCAGGATCGTGCCGGGCCGCAGGTAGGCGAAGGGTCCGACCGAGGCGCCCTCCCCGATGACCGCGAGGGTGGCGTCGACCCGGTTCACGGTGGCGCCCGCCCCGACCTCGGTGTCCCGCAGCGTGGTGCCAGGCCCGACGACGGCGCCGGTGGCGATCGCCGTCGCACCGAGGAGCTGGGTGTCGGGCAGCAGTTCGGCATCGGGTTCGATCGTGACGTCGAGGTCGATCCACGTCGAGGCGGGGTCCTGCACGCTGACCCCGGCCAGCTGGTGCCGGCGGACGATCCGGGCGTTGAGCTCCCGCGCCGCGTCGGACAGCTGCGCGCGGTCGTTGACGCCGGCGACGAGCCACGGGTCGGTCAGCGTGACGACGTCCACCCGGCCACCGCGGGCGGCGATGAGTGCCGGGACGTCGGTGATGTACTTCTCACCCTGGGCGTTCTCGGTCGTCAGGGACGGCAGCACGGCGCGCAGCTCGGTGACGTCGAAGGCGTAGATGCCGGCGTTGGCCTCGGTGATCTGCAGCTGCTCCGGTGTGGCGTCCTTGTGCTCGACGACCCCGGCGAACGACCCGTCGGCATCGCGCACGATCCGCCCGAGTCCGGTCGGATCGGGAGCGATCGCACTGACGAAGGTGGCGCCGTGGCCACCACCGCCGTGGGCGTTGACGAGGGTGCGCAGGCTCTGCGCGTCGAGCAACGGGACGTCGCCGGAGAGCACCACGACGACACCGTCGAAGTCGGCGGGGAGCGCGTCCACCGCGACCTCGACCGCACGCCCGGTCCCCGGGACGTCGTCCTGGTCCACCAGGAGGGCGTCGGGGGCTCGCTCGGTGATCTCGGCAGCGACGCGGTCGCGCTCGTGCCGCACCACGACAGCGACGTGCTCCGGAGACAGCGACTCCGCGGTCCGGAGCACGTGGGCGATGAGGGGCAGGCCGGCGAGCCGGTGCAGCACCTTGGGGAGCGAGGACTTCATGCGTGTGCCCTGCCCGGCGGCGAGGACGACGACGGCGATCCGCTGGTCGGTCATGCGTCCCATCCTGGCGCACTGCCCCGGCCGCGGCCGACCGTCGCGCCGATGTGTGGGCAACTGCGCGGAGAACCGCATCGGTGCAGGGGAAGCCGCACCGAGCCGCCGAGCCACGCACCGGCTGTCGCGGCCGGACCACGGGAGGCCCGGTGCCGGCCCGTCGGACCGGCACCGGGCCTCCAGGCCGGCACCACCGTCAGGCGGTCAAGTCCGTCAGCTCCACCTTGATCCAGCCGGGCTCGCGGCGGTCGAACGCCTCGTAGGCCTCGATGGCGGAGCCGATGCCCTCGTGCTCGGTGATGAGCGCCGTCGGGTCGAACTGCCCGGCCGCGACCATGTCGATGAGCGGCGGCGTGACCGAGTGGTGGTCGCAGTTGCCCATGCGGATGGTGAGGTTCTTGTTCATCGCCTCGCCGATCGGGTAGGACTGCGCGGTCGGGCCGTAGACGCCGATGATCCCGATCCGGCCGTACTTGGCCACCGAGGCGACCGCCCACTGCGCGACCTGCGACGGCCCGTCGCCGGGCTTCCACTGCTGCTGGTCGCCGAACCCGTCGGGTGAGGCGTCCGGAGCGACCTGCTGCACCTCGGCGTCGAACGCGGCAGCCTGCTCGTCCGACACGGCGGCCGGGCCGTGCTTCGGGCGTTCCGCGTCCACGCCGACCGCGTCGATGACCGCGTCGGCACCGATGCCGTTGGTGAGGTCCATGATCGCCTGGACCGGGTCCTCCCGGTTGTAGTCCACGACCTCGCAGTGCTGCGCGAGTGCCGCGGCGAGCCGGGTCTCGTGCCCGTCGACCACGATGACGCGGCCGGCGCCCTGCTTGTAGGCGGACGCGGCCGCGAACTGGCCGACGATGCCCGCCCCGAACACCACGACGACGTCGCCGCGGCGGACGCCGGCGAGCTCGGCGCCGAACCAGCCGGTCGGGAAGATGTCCGAGAGCAGGATCGCCTGCTCGTCGCTGACGTTCTCCGGCAGCGGGTGCATGGTGTTCTGTGCCCACGGCACGCGGACGTACTCGGCCTGCAGTCCGTCGACGGGGCCGGTGGACTGCGGGCCGCCGAAGAAGCTCGTGCCCGCCTGCGGTCCGTTCGGGTTCGCGACGTCGCACTGCGCGGTCTGGCCCATGCGGCAGTACCGGCAGGCGCCGCAGGAGATGGTCGAGTTGATGACGACGCGGTCGCCCGGGCTGAAGCCGCGGACGGCGTCGCCGACCTGGGAGACGACGCCGACGGCCTCGTGCCCGAGGATCGTGCCCTCGACCATCGGGGCCATGGTGCCGCGCACGAAGTGCAGGTCGGTGCCGCAGATCGCGGAACGGGTGATGTGCACGATCGCGTCGTGCGGGTCCTGGATGGTGGGCTCCGGAACCTCGTCGAGCCGGATGTCGCCGATGCCGTGCCAGACAACTGCCTTCATGGGTTCCTCCTCGTGGGTCGTCCGGGCGGACGCTACGCGCGGGGGTCTCCGCGGCGACGGAGGGCGGAGCGGCATGCGGACAGGCGGGCGGGCGTACTGGCCGGGCGGGCGCTGGGCGTCGACGCGCGCGGGCGCGGGGCGTCGAGAGGCCGCAATGTGTCGCTCTGGGCGCCCGAGAGAGACGGATCGCGACACCTCGGCGGAACTGAGCGGGGTGTCGCGCGACCGTGGCAGCCCCCGGACGGGAGGCACGCCCCGCGTCCGGCACCGCGCCTCCCGCCCGCCGGCCACCGGCCGCCGCGACACTCCCGGCTGCCCGACGCCGAGAGGCCGCAATGTGTCGCTGTGGGCGCCCGAGAGAGACGGATCGCGACCCCTCGGCGGAAGTGAACGGGGTGTCGCGCGACCGTGGCAGCCCCCGGACGGGAGGCACGCCCCGCGTCCGGCACCGCGCCTCCCGCCCGCCGGCCACCGTGACACCCCCGGCTGCCCCACGTCGAGAGGCCACGATGCGTCGCTCTGGGCGCGCGAGAGGGACGGATCGCGACACCTCGGCGGAAGTGAGCGGGGTGTCGTGACCGCTCGGCCGCGGGGAGGCAGAGCGCGGCGCAGCCGCAGAGGGGCGCGGGGAGGCGCGGCGCGGCGCGGCCGCAAGGGGGCGGGGCGGCAGGTCCCGCGCGTCAGGCGGCGGGCGCTGCGGACTCGTCGCGGACGAAGGCCATGAGCACGAGTCCGGCGATGAGCACCACGACGACGCCGAGGATCCCGTACCGCGTCGAGCCGCCGATCGTCACCGCGACCCCGAAGAGCGCCGGCGCGATGAACGACGCCGCCCGCCCGGTGGTGGCGTACAGGCCGAACAGCTCCCCCTCGCGGCCGGGCGTCGCCAGCTTCGCCAGGTACGCCCGGGAGGACGACTGCACCGGCCCGACGAACATGCAGAGCCCGAGACCGAGCACCCAGAACGACGCCTGCGCGGACCCGGCGAAGAGCACCGCGGTGCCGAACACCGACAGGCCGACGAGCGACACCATGATGAGCGGCCGGGACCCGAAGCGGTCGTCGAGCCGTCCGGAGACCACGGTGGAGATGCCGGCGACGACGTTCGCCACGATCGCGAACATGATGACGCCGGACGGACTGAAGCCGAACACCTGCGCGGCGATGATGCCGCCGAAGGTGAACACCGCGCCGACGCCGTCGCGGAACACCGCGCTGGCGAGCAGGAAGGCCAGCACGTTCCGCCGGGTGCGCCAGAGCCGGGCGACGTCGCGGCCGAGGTCGGCGTAGGCGGACCAGATCGACGCGCGGCGGTCGGGGTCGGCGGGCGCCTCCGGGACGACGACGAACAGCGGGATCGAGCTGACGGCGAGCCAGACGGCGGCGATGCCGATCGCGACACGGACGTCCCACTGCCCGGTCGCGACGGTCGCGGGCAACTGCAGGAGGCCACCCTTGCCGGTGACGCCGAAGTCCTGGATGCAGAGCAGCAGCAGCACGATGAGCAGCACGATGCCGCCGAAGTACCCGGCGGCCCAGCCGATCGCGGAGACGCGGCCGGTCTTCGGCCCGGTGGCGACCTGGCCGATCATGGCGTTGTAGCCGACGCAGGCGATCTCGTAGGCGACGGTGCCGATGCCGATGAGGGCCGCCCCGAGCACGAGGTACGGCTGCTCGGGCGCGACGAAGACCATGCCGACGATCGACAGGACGATGCCGATCGTGGCGATGAGCACCGAGCGCTTCCGGTGGCCGGACGTGTCCGCGAGCCGGCCGATCGCCGGCGCGACGAGGGCGACGACGATCCCGGCGATCGTCAGCGCCGTGGAGACGATCGCGGCGTTGTGCGCGAGTTCGCGCTCGACGGCGGCGGCCGCGGCGGACGACGAGTCCTCGGCGGCGACGAGTGCCGGGTCGACGAACGCCCGGCTGGCCAGGTACGTGCTGAACACGAACGTCGTGACGACGGCGTTGAAGGCGGCGGAGCCCCAGTCCCAGAGCGCCCACGACACCAGCGCTCGACGCCGGAGCGGGGTCGGCGGTGCCTCGGCGGTCATCGGCGTACCGGTCATGGCGGAACCGTAGCGCCTCCGGGCGTCCGGCAGGCGCGCCTCAGCGCCGCAGCGTCTGCTTCGGGTACTCGCCGAACCGCTCCGCGTAGGACGCCGAGAACCGTCCGAGGTGCGCGAAACCCCAGCGGGTGGCGACCTGCCCGACCGAGACCGTCCTGGGGTCGAGCGCGAGCAGCTCCTCGTGCACCCGGTCCAGCCGCACCTGCCGCAGGTAGCTCAGCGGCGACACCCCGAAGGTGCGCCGGAACGCCTCCTGCACGCTGCGGACGCTGAGCCCCGCGACCTGCGCCAGCTCGGTGATCGTGATCGGGTCGTCGGCATGCGCGTGGATGTGCTCGACGGCGGCTCGGAGCTTCGCCTGCCGCGGGTGCAGCAGTTCCGCGGGCAGCTGGTCGAGCTGCGGCGGGACGACCCGCAGGAAGGCGTCGACGGTCTGCCGCTTCGCCTCGTGCCAGACCAGGGAGCCGGTCCCGCCCTCCCGCAGTGCGCGGGCCAGGGCACCGAGGGAGTCCCGCCAGTGCCGCACGATCAGGCTGTCCGCGGGCCGCAGGTGGTCGAAGCGCATCTCACGCGTGCCCACGTCGAAGCGTTCGGCGGCGACCTCCCGGACGAACCCACGGTCGAGGTGGACGAGCTGCTGGTCGTAGTCGGTGGCCACGAAGACGACGTCGCGGTGCGCCGGGAAGAGCATCGGCACTCCGACACGCAGGGCGACCCGGTCACGGAGGACGTCCGGCGTGCCGGAGCCCGCGGTGAGCCAGCTCATCACCAGGTCGTCTCCGGGTGCCGACGCGCCGCGGAGGAAGCCGTTCATGGTGGACCGGCGCATCGACACCTCGGAGTCGCCGATCGCCGTGTAGCGGTAGGAGTACTCCCCCTCGGTCCGTCGTGACAGCCACTGCTTGCCGGAGTAGATGCCGGCGAGGTCGCGGACGGCGGCGTCGGGGTCGGAGCCGGCCACCTCGAACCGCACCGGCACCGCGGTGTCGGCGGGCGCCTCCCGTCCGGCCGGCTCCCGGGTCTCCCGGGGTTCCGGAGCGAGCGACTCGCTCACGTCGTCACCACGCTGTGCTCGAGACCAGCGGTATCTGGATACCCTTGCGGCGAGCACGCCGGTCCCCACTCCGGTGTGCCGCGACGCACCGAGGAGGGCATCCGGTGAGTGACCTCGACGTCATGGGTGCCCTGACCCGTCTGGAGCATGCCTCGGCCGCGTTGCGGAACCGCCTTCGCGACCGCACCGGTGTCTCCGGCACGGACCTGTCGGTCCTGCAGTACGTCTGGCGAGCGAGGAGCGGCGACCGCTCGGTCCGGGTGAAGGACCTGACGTCGCACCTCGGCCTCACGGGGCCCGCGGTGACGGGCGTGATCGACCGGCTGGAACGTCAGGGGATCCTGCAGCGCGTCCCGAACCCGGAGGACGGTCGGAGCCGGTTCATCGAGCTGACGCCCGGCCAGGAGCAGGTGTTCGCAGCGGCGCTGGACGGCACCAACGAGCAGTTGCACGAACTCCTGTCCTCCTTCTCGGAACGAGAGCGCCGACGCCTCGTCCGCATCGTCGACCGCATCGTCGGGGCGCTCGACGGCGGGGTGCCGCCCACGTCGTAAGGCAGGTTATGGGCCACTCGGTTCGCACCCGGGCGAATTGTCCATGCAACGCGGATGGGTAACTTCTCGACCTACTTGTCCGGGCGTGGCTCCGAACGCGGCCGTACCGTCGGACACGATCAGGACCCCTCGCACGGGGGTCACCGCCGACGGGAAGGGACACCATGGGCCTGTACGAGACCGAGCCGGGCGTCGATCCGGTGCGCATCACCACCATCCGCCGTCTGCGCCGTCGCTGGAAGCACGGCGAGCAGCCCACGGAGGACCAGGGGCTGTTCGACGACCTCTTCGTGGCGACGACGAAGCAGCGCTGACGCAGCGACGTCGACACCTCGACGGGAGGCCCGTGGCGGGATCGCCACGGGCCTCCCGTCACGTCCGGGGACGCTCGGGCGCGGGTTACGGTGACCCTGTGCCCGGACTACGAACCCTCGACTCCGAGTACGGCGACGACGCCGTGCTCGTCGTCCGACGCGACCTGCGTCGCCGCCCGGCCCGGTCGGTACCGTGGCGACGGGTGCTGGTGGGCGTGGTCCTCGCGGCCCTGCTCGGTGGTGCGGCCGTGGCGACGGTCGGCACGCTCGTCTCGCAGCGCACGGCGGAAGGGTTCGCCGTCGCGGACGCGACCGACGACACCGCCGCCGTCGCCCGCGCGGTCGTGGAACCGGCGCTGCTCGACGCCGTGGCCGACCCGGGGGCGTCCGCCGCCGACCGTCGTGCTGCCGCCGACCGGCTGGACCGCGCCGTGCGGGCCGTGACCGCCGCGACCGGTGCAGTCCGCGTGAAGCTCTGGGCCGCGGACGGCACCGTCCTGTGGTCCGACGAACCCCGCCTGGTCGGGCAGCGGTTCGCACTGTCCGAGGACGACCTCGAGGCGCTCGAGTCCGACCGCTCCGACGCCGAGGTGTCCGACCTGACCGCGCCGGAGAACCGGTACGAACGGGGGCAGGGGCCGCTCCTCGAGGCTTACCAGGCGGTGCACGTGCCCTCCGGCGACGCGCTGCTGCTCGAGGTGTACTACCCGTACGACGCCGTCCTCGGCAGCGCGGCCTCGCTCCGTTCGGCGTTCGCCACGCTGGCGTTCGGCACCGTCGGCGTCGGCATCGCACTGCTGCTGCCCGTCGTGCTGTGGCTGCTGCTGCGGCTGCGCTCCGGCCAACACGACCGGGAGCGGTTGCTCGTCCGGGCCCTCGATGCCGAGACCGCCGAGCGCCGCCGTCTCGCCGCCGACCTGCACGACGGTCCGGTGCAGGACATCGCCGGACTCGCGCTCGGCCTCGGTGCCGCCGCCCGGAGCATGCCCGGACCCGGTGCCACGGTGCTCGAGGAGTCCGCGACGACGCTGCGGTCCGCGGTGTCGGCCCTGCGGTCGTCCATGTCCGCGATCCAACCGGCGGCCCCCGACCGCGACGGGCTCCGCGCAGCGCTCGACGACGCGACCGCCCGCGGGCGCGCGGCCGGTCTCGCGGTGCGACTCGACGTGCCCGCGACCGTCCCGGCCGCTCCCCCGGCGCTGCTCGCCGCCGTGCGCTTCGTCCGCGAGGCCGTCGCGAACGCCGTCCGGCACGCGCGTGCGACCACCGTCCGGGTGCATGTCGACCGACGGGACGACGAGCTCGTCGTCCGCGTGTCCGACGACGGGGTCGGCTTCGACGCGGAGGCCGTGCTCCGGTCACGACGCAGCGGTCACCTCGGCACCACCCTGCTCCGCCAGATCGCCGAGGACGCCGACGGCTCGCTGTTGCTCCGGACCGCCCCGGGTGCCGGCACCACCTGGGAGCTCGCGGTCCCCGCCGGGAGGGAGTCCGGATGGTGAGGGTGCTGATCGTCGACGACCACGCCCTGGTCCGCGGTGGTCTCCGTGCGGTCCTCGACACGACCGACGACTGCGAGGTGGTCGGTGAGGCCGCGACCGGTGAGGACGCCGTCGACCAGGCGCTCGCGCTCCGTCCCGACGTGGTGGTGATGGACCTGTCGATGCCCGGTGCCGGCGGCGTGGTCGCGACCGCGAGCCTGCACGTGGGTCTGCCGTCCGCCCGGGTGCTCGTGCTGACGACCTTCGCCGACGACGCCCGGGTCCGGGCCGCGCTGGCTGCGGGGGCGACCGGCTACCTGCTCAAGGACGCCACCCCGGACGACGTCGTACGGGCGGTGCGGGCGACCGCGCGCGACGAGGTGCCGATCGACCCACGGGTCGCCCGGAGCCTGCTGCCCGCGGCGGAAGCAGTGCGCGATCCGCACGCCGCACCCGCCACGTCCGGGCCGGTGCTGTCGCCGCGCGAGCGGGAGGTCCTCGTCCGCCTGGCCCGCGGGCTGTCGAACCGGCAGATCGCGTCCGAGCTGGGGATCGCCGAACGGACGGTCAAGGTGCACGTCGGCAGCGTCTTCCGACGACTCCAGGTGGCGGACCGCACGACCGCGGCGCTCTGGGCGCGGGACCACGGGTACTAGTACCAAGGTCCGATGGTGCCCGTGTGGTGGAACGGCGACGATCGTGCCGAGGGGTCGAACCGCCCCGCACATCGAACCGGTCCGGACTCTCGAACCGCCCCGCACAGGAGGCACACCATGCCCACCACCACCGACCACCGCACCGGCCGTACCGGCCGTACCGGCGGGACGACCACGCTCCTCGCGGCGGCCCTCGCCGCCGCCACCGTCGCCGCGGTCGCCCTCGTCGGGGTCGCCCCGGCACAGGCGTCCGGCAAGACCTCGACCGGCGGCGACTACGCCGTCACGGTCAACGGCACCACCACGAACCCCGCCGTCGGCAAGGACTACAAGCTCCGGGACACCGCCGTCTCGGGCACCATCGCGGTCCGCGGCAAGCACAACGGCTTCGACATCCGGCTCGCCGACCTCGGCGTGTACGACTACACGCTGACCGGTGCGCCCGACTCGCAGCGGATGGTCACGAAGCCGACGGTCGTGTTCGCGTCGAAGGTGCCCTCGCTCACCGCCGCGCAGCTCGCCGGCACCCGGCTGTCGTCACTCGAGGTCCGCGACGACACCCTCGTCGCGATCTTCAGCACCGGCGCCGGCAAGTTCAAGATCCAGGCGAAGGACGGCGCGCAGGGCGGGATCTTCCAGATGGAGACCGAGTTCGCCGGTCCCGTCACCTTCACCCACACGCTCGGTGCCGGACTGTTCTACTTCGTCAACCCGTACACCGGCAAGGTCAACTTCGGCGACGGCACCGCCGCCGTGACCGCCGGCAGCGACGCGCACCAGATGCTGCTCGGCAAGGACAGCCCGCAGGTCGCCACGAAGACCTCGCAGACGGCGACGACCACCACCTGGACGGTGCAGCCCGGCGGCCGTCTCGGTGGGGTGCTCGGCGAGGACGCCGTCGAACTCAGCGCCGGCGCGACGAACTGCACGAGCGACTGCCAGGCGCAGAACCAGATCCGCGGCTCCCTGCCGGTGCCGCCGGACCCGGTGGATCCCACGCCCATCGGGTCGCGCTGAGCGTCGCGCACCAGCGCACACCAGGACGGACGGGAGGCCCGTGGCGGGATCGCCGCGGGCCTCCCGTCCGTCGTGGTGCGACCCGGGTACGGCGCCCTGTCCGCCGAACGGGGGCTGCATGCGGACCGCCCGTGCTGGGTAGCGTCGGGAGGGCGGTCGGACCCGACGACCGCGCAGCGTCGTCTCACCAGCGGCGCGAACGAGGGCGACGACGCCCGCATCGACGAAGAGGGGCACGATGTCCACCAGCACCACCGGACCGGGAACACTGAACGTCGCCACGATCGTGGCCGAGGGCGCACGACGGCACCCCGGCAAGACCGCCGTCCTCACCGCGATGCCGGACGGCGTCCACGAACTGACCTACGGCGAGCTCTGGGAGCGGGTCCGCGCGACCGCCGGTGGCCTCCGCGCCCGCGGAGTCGAGCGCGGCGACCGGGTCGCGGTGATGCTGCCGAACGTGCCCGAGTTCCTGGTGGCGTACTTCGCCGTCCTCGCGATGGGCGCCGTCGTCGTCCCGATCCACCTGCTGTTCAAGCGCGAGGAGATCACCCACGTCCTCGGCCGCTCCGGCGCCCGCGTGCTCGTCGCCGCCGGCTCGGTGCTCGGCGAGGCCGGCCCCGCGGCCGCCGAGACCGGTGCACTCGTCGTCGGCGTCGGGGCCGGCGACGACGTCCTCTCGCTGACCGCGCTGGCGTCGGAGGGCGAGCCGCTCGACGCCGTCGTCGCGACGAACCCGCTCGACCCCGCCACCATCCTGTTCACCAGCGGCACGACCGGGCAGCCCAAGGGTGCCGTCGGGTCGCACTTCGCCCTCGTCGAGCAGGTCAACGTCTGCATCATCGACGTGTTCGACCTGCGCGAGGAGGACGTCGTCTTCGGCGGCCTCCCGCTGTTCCACACGTTCGGGCAGACGGTCGTGATGAACACCACGCTCCGCCGCGGAGCGACGATCGTGCTGCTCCCCCGCTTCGACGCGGCCACCGCGCTGCAGCTGTGCACCGACCAGCAGGTGACCGCGTTCCTCGGCGTCCCGACGATGTTCATCGCGCTCCTCGGGGCAGCCGAGCAGCACGACGCCCGACCGCCGTTCCGCTGGTGCGTCTCCGGCGGCGCCGCCCTGCCCGCCGCCGTGCTGGAACGCTTCGAGTCGACCTTCCGGGCGCCGATCCAGGAGGGTTACGGCATGACCGAGACCTCTCCGGTCATCTCGGTGAACCCACGCGGCGTCCCGAGCCGGGCCGGCAGCGTCGGTCCCGCCGTGTGGGGTGTCGACGTCGTCGTGGCGGACGCCGAGGTCGAGGGACGCATCGTGCCGGTGCCGGTCGGTGAACCGGGCGAGATCGTGGTCCGGGGGCACAACCTGTTCCTCGGCTACCTCGACGACCCCGAGTCCACCGAGGCCGCGATGGCCGACGGGTACCTGCGCACCGGCGACATCGGCGTCCTGAGCGACGACGGGTACGTCAGCATCGTCGACCGCAAGAAGGACCTCATCCTGCGGAACGGGTACAACGTCCACCCGTCCGAGATCGAGGCGGTGCTGCACCGGCACGAGGACGTCGCCTCGGCCGCGGTGTTCGGCGTCGACCACCCGGTGCACGGGCAGGAGGTGCACGCGGCCGTGGTCCTCCGCGACGGCGCGGCGGGGTCCGACGCGCTCGACGCGTTCGTGCGCGACCGCGTCGCCTCGTTCAAGTACCCGCGGGTCTACCACGTGGTCGACGTGCTGCCGATCGGTCCGAGCGGGAAGGTGCTGCGTCGGGAGCTCACGCGGCAGTACGGGGACTGACGGCGCGACCCGGCGGACGGGGCGGACGACGGACGGGAGGCCCGTCACCAGCTGGTGACGGGCCTCCCGTCCGTTCCGTCGCCGCCCTGCGGTCGGACCGTCAGCGCGGGATGACGGAGAACAGGAACTTCCGCCGCACCATGTACCAGCTGAGCAGGATGAGCGCGGTGTGGACGGCGGTGCCGATCCAGACGTTGCCGTAGTCGAGGGGCAGTGACGCGATCACCAGCGCGAAGAACACCTGCCACACGAAGACGTAGAGACTGGCCTGCCCAAGCGGGATCCACAGCCACCCGATGACCGCGTTCACCGGCTTCCAGAACACGGTGAGGATCGCGTACGAGACGATCGCGAAGAAGGCGATGTCGATCAGGCGACCCCACTGCAGGTCCACACGCTGGTACGCGGTGTTGTAGAGGTCCTGGTACATGGTCGCGGGGAACGGTGCCGGGGTGAACGCGAACCGGTCGCCCGCCCACACGTAGACCAGGAACGCCGCGTACCCGCAGACCAGCACGCCGATGAGCACCTTGCCGAGCCGTCCGGTCAGCGCCCGGGTGATCTGGCGTCGGTAGTAGCCGAGCACCAGGCCGTGGGTGAACACCACCTGCCAGGTCAGCAGCGGGAACACCGCGTCGAACTGCGCGTTGAGCGGCTTGAACTCGGGGTGCACCGCCTGGAAGACGTAGAGCGCCCAACTGACGACGAGCAGCGCCCACCAGTACCCGCGGCGGATCACCCACATGAACACCGGGATGAACAGGCTGAGCACCACGAACAGACCCATGATGTTGAACGGCCACGGGCCCATCTCGAGCAGCAGGAACTGCCGGATCGCGTACCAGGGCGGCGGGTACGCCAACAGCTGCATCGCGTTCGGGTACAGGTCGTAGACGCGTCCCTCTGCCTGCACCCCGTCGAGGCCGGTGCCGCGGTCGGTGAACGTCGTGATCGCGTCGGTGTCGAGCAGCGGGACGAAGCTCAACGCGAAGACGATGAGGATCACCACGAGCGTGACGACGTACTGCTTGCGGGCACGCTTCCAGGCGCCGACCGCGGACGCCCACTCGCCGAAGCGGGCGACGCCCAGGGGGTAGACCATGCCGAGCACCATGCCGGAGAGGAACACGAACATCTCGGCGCCGGTGATCGCGCCGACCGCGTGCAGCGTCAAATACGAGTACGGGCCGGAGACCTCGATGTGCGTGATCACCACCGCCAGGATGATGAAGCCGCGGAACAGGTCCAGGCGCAGGTCACGCCCCGGTTTGCCGTCGTCCGGGTACCGCCAGCTCGGCACGAACCGTCCGACCAGACCGCTCAGGACGAACACGAGCGCGAGCCCTGCCGCCAGCCAGACGATCCACGCCATCTGGTCGCCGCCGGTGTCGAGCTGCTGGTTCGTCGCGGCAGCGCCCTGCTGCGGGGTCACCCGGTCGGTGACCGGGCCGAAGACGAACTGGTCGGCGCCCTGCAGGTCCGTGCGGAACGAACCCGCGGTGCCCGGGGCCTTCGCGAAGCGCCAGTCGGCCACACGGTTGCCGGCCTCCGGTTCACGGCGGTTCGCCTCGATGAACGTGACCCCGCGGATCTCGGGGGTCTTCCGCACCTCGGCGATGACCTGCCGCCACCAGCCCTGCTTCACCTGCAGCTCGCCGGCACCGCCGAGTGAGTGGTCGTAGAGCGCGCCGGTGTCCAGCAGCATCGGGCGATCACGTTCGACGGCGAACCGGTCGACGAACGAGCCGGGCTGCTGCCGGTCGTAGCCCCAGCGCTCGGCGAAGCGCTGCGCGACCTCGTCGGACGCCGGCACGTCGTTGCTCGTCAGCGGGACGTCGCGACCCGCTGCCTCGGTGGCCTTGCCCTTGCCGAAGTAGAACATGGACAGGCCGACCCAGTCGACGGACGACGCCCCGGGCCAGTACGGCTCGTAGGGGTCGTCGGCCGCGGTGATCTGGCCGTCACCGTTCGTGTCGAGCTTCTCGGTGTCCGTCGCCGACAGGTCCGCCAGGCGGCCGGCCGACGAGCCGAACGGGTAGCCGGCACCGTAGGAGGGCGACCACACCATGCGGGCGTCCGAGTTCCCTGTGTGCACCTGCCGCGCCACGGTCCGGAAGGCCCGCACGAACTGCGTCGGCTGCTGCCCCCACCGCACCCACGTGCCGTTCATCTGCGGGGCGAAGCGGACCAGGAGCTGGGTGTCGTACTGCCGGTGGGCCTGCTCGAACAGGGTGTTCGCGCGTCCGGCGTCGGCCTTGGTCAGTGATCGGAGGGACTGGTCCGGCACCAGGCTGACGACGAGCACGGCGCCCTGCGCGGCGGCCGCCCGGGTGGAGCGGAGGAACTGCTCCTCGGCCCGCCGATCGACCGGGTAGGCGATCTCGACCCCGTACATCGACGGGATCGCGTCGAGCCGGCCCTCGTAGCCGTCGGGGGCGTCGGAGCCCCAGTCGAGGTCGGGGCCGAACCAGGTCTTCCCGGTCGGCGGGGTCAGTGCGGACTTCGGGGTGGGCGTCGGGGC